>JBBRGR010000052.1:0-8729 GCA_038223815.1 Gemmatimonadales bacterium | reverse complement strand
GGAGCCGTGGACCGCGTCGCTGCCCTCGTTTGAAGCGGCGATGGCAGCGGCCGATGACGACGAAGAAAACGAGGACGAGGCACACGCCTTCGCGGAGGCCGTGGGTCGCGATGGCGACCGCGATCGGCCGATGGCGGCCGTCCTGCTCGGGCAGATCGTTCGCTTCCAGCGTGACCGGAAGCACCCTGATTCGCTGCCGCTCGAGACCATCGATGTGCTGGCACGCATCGTCTCGGGACGTGTGGTCGAAGTGGTGGACAAAGTGCTCGAAGACTTGCTCGGTTCCTGACCCCTTGACGGAGTACTGACGTGGAACGCTACACGATCTACCGCCTGCTGCACCTCGGCGGCATGTTCGCGATGTTCATGGCCCTCGGTGGCATCGCCCTGCACGTCGCGAACGGCGGCACGAAACAATCGAACGCCGGGCGCAAGCTGACTGCAGCCCTGCACGGCACGGCCCTCTTCATCATTCTGCTCGGCGGCTTCGGCATGCTCGCGCGCCTGGGCATCGCCCAAGGGGGCCTGCCCGCGTGGATCTACGCGAAGCTGGCGATCTGGGCCGTGCTGGCGGGGATGGGGACCGTGATGTATCGCACGCCGATGGTGGCGAAATGGATGCTGGTCGCGCTGCCGCTGCTGGGGATGGGAGCGGCGTTGCTGGCGGTGAACAAGCCGATGTAGGTTGGAGGCGTGAGGCGTGAGGCGTGAGACGTACATGGTGCGGGTAATGCTCGCACCGGTCACCTTTCACCGCAGGAACCCCACCACCCGATCAATCACGCCCGCGTCGCGCAGGATGGCGCGGTGCCCCAGGCGTTCTGTCGTGTGGAGCGTTGCGCCGCGCCACGCCTCGGCGAGTTCCTGCCCCTCGGCCCAGGGGACGTCGGAATCGTGGACGTCGTGGATGATAAGGGCCGGGAGGTCGAGGCGTCGCGCGAGGACCGGGATGGCGAGGTCGTCCCAGGTGAGCTGCAGCCGCTGCTCCATGTTGCGCTGCATCTGGGCATAGACGCCGTCGGGAAGGCGAAACGTGTCGCGGAAGCGGACCGCCCACGCCGCGAGATCGGCGGGGGCGGCGATGACGATCGCCCGGTCCGCCGGCAGGCCACGCGACATGGCAAAGATGGCGGCGGCCCCGCCGAGCGAGTGCCCGACGATGGCGTGCACGGGGCCGTGGTGGTCGGCGACGGCGCGGAGCGCGGCGGCGAATTCGGGCATGGTGGAGCGCCACCCGGTCGAGCGTCCATGCCCCGGGGCATCGAAGGCGACCGCGCGCATACCAGCGGCGGACACGGCCCGTGCCATCGGGGCAAAGCGCCCCGCGTGACTCCACCACCCATGCGCAAAGATCACCGTGGGCCCGGTGGTGCCCCAGGCATAGCCGGCGATCTGTTGGCCGGCCGCGCGCACGGTGAAGCACGCCGCCTCGGCCAGCCAGGCGGCCTCGTCGGCACGCGGGGCGGGGCGTGCGGTCTTGACGAAAAGCGCCTCCGCGACGCGCGCGGTTGCCCGGGGCGCGATCCGGGCCAACACGCGGAGCACGACCCCGGTCGAAGCGATCCGACGGTCCAGCCGATGCAGGGGATGGGAGGGGCGCAGGAGCGGCTCGGAGGGTATGGCCATCCCCTCAAGATACCCGGACGCTATATTGCGGGGATGACATCCTCCCATACTGCTCCCCCCGCGTTCACGACCCTCGCGCCGCCCACCGACGGCGAACCCATCTCCCTGCTGGACGGGGTCCTCACGGTGCCTGACGTGCCGATCATCCCGTTCATCGAGGGGGACGGGACCGGTCCGGACATCTGGGCCGCTTCGCAGCGCGTGCTGGATGGCGCCGTGGCCAAGGCCTATGGCGGGGTGCGCCGCCTCGCCTGGTTCGAGGTCTTCGCCGGCGAGAAGGCCAAGGATCGCTTCGATTCGTGGTTGCCCGACGACACGATCACTGCCATCGATCGCTACCTCGTGGCCATCAAGGGGCCCCTGACGACGCCGGTCGGTGGCGGCATTCGCTCGCTCAATGTGGCGCTCCGGCAGCAGCTGGATCTCTACGCCTGCGTGCGCCCGGTGCGCTGGTTCACCGGGGTCCCCTCGCCCGTGAAGGATCCGGGTGCCGTGGACATGGTGATCTTCCGCGAAAACACCGAGGATATCTACGCCGGCATCGAGTACGAGGCCTACACGCCAGCTGCCAGAAAGGTCATTGCGTTCCTGCAGGACGAGATGGGCGTCACCAGCATCCGCTTTCCGGCGTCGTCCGCCATCGGCATCAAGCCCGTCTCGGAGGAGGGCTCGAAGCGACTGATTCGCTCGGCGATCGAGTATGCGATTCGTGAGCAGCGGAAGAGCGTGACGCTGGTCCACAAGGGCAACATCATGAAGTTCACCGAGGGTGGCTTCCGCGACTGGGGCTACGAAGTCGCGCGCGACGAATTCGGCGCGGTGGATCATGAGGGCGGCCCGTGGCAGATCCTGCCGAACGGCATCATCGTGAAGGATGTCATTGCCGATGCGATGCTGCAGCAGATCCTGCTCCGGCCCCGGGACTATGATGTGCTCGCCACGCTCAACCTCAACGGGGACTACATCTCCGACGCACTCGCCGCGCAGGTGGGCGGGATCGGGATCGCACCCGGGGCGAACATCAACTACCTGACCGGGCACGCGATCTTCGAGGCGACCCACGGGACCGCCCCGAAGTATGCGGGGAAGGACATGGTCAACCCCGGCTCGGTGATTCTCTCGGGCGAGATGATGCTGCGTCACCTCGGCTGGCATGAGGCGGCCGACCTGGTGGTTGCGTCGCTCGCCGCGACGATCGGCCAGAAGCGGGTGACCTACGACTTTGAACGCCTGATGGAGGGCGCGACCAAGCTCTCCACCTCGGCCTTCGGTGAGGCGATGGTGGACAACATGGTGCCCCGCCGCTGACCGCTGTGCCACGCGCTCCCGATTGCGGGGTCGCTGCTCCGACCCGCTCCCCGGAGTGCCTCCGGGGAGCGGGTCGTTTCGTGTCCGCCCGGAGCGCCCGGTGAGCGAGCGGGCGAAGGGCGTCCAGCTGCCGCGCGACGTGGCCCTCGCCCTCCGCGCCTTCATCAATGCGCTGAGCAAAGCGTCCATGTATCCGATGGGGCACCGCTTCACCGTGGAGGCCGGCGCCGCGCTGAGCGCTCGGCTCAGCGAGGTCCTCACTGCCCGGGGCGCCCTCACGCTGGGCATTTTGCCGCGAGGCCTCCTGCTCGACGGCGCCGCGGTCGACCCGCTGCCCCCCGTCCTCCGGGAATTCGCCGCGCGACTGCACCGCAAGAACATCGGCACGATCCACGTCGGTGCCGGGGTGGGCGCGAGCGAGGTGGAGCAGATGCTCTCGGCCCTCGCGGCACCGGATGCGGATGAGGTCGTCGGTCGGAACGGGTGGCGCAGCCAGGCCATCCGCGTGGAACCACTCGTCTACGATGTGCTCGGCTTCGGCGACAACATCTTCGATCAGGAACTGGATGACGCCTTCTGGGGACAACTTGTCGAGGCGGCGTTCGGGCGTCGGCTCTCGGACTCCGACGGGATCCCGACGCCGGTCCAATTGGCCGATGCCATCAATGAACGCGTCGCCTCCGGGCCGGCCGAGGCGCGCCGCGTCTTCGAGGCGCTTGCCGCGTTTTCCTCCGCGATCGCCGGACGCGGGGAACGTGGGACCGGCAATGCGCGCAAGCGATTCACCGAGGTGCTCGCCGCGCTCTCGCGGCCGACGCAGGTGCGCGTGGTGCAAGGGGCCAGTTCGGCCGTGGCCCGCCGCCGCTTTCTCGCCGACACGCTGACGATCGTTCCGACCGCCCTGCTGCTCCAATTGCTCGAGGCGGTTGCTGAGGCGGATGGCGCGCCGATTTCGGCGCAACTGCGCTGGCTGCTCGGCAAGCTGGCCGTCAACCCGAACGGCGGCACCAGCGCGACGCCGGCCTTCACCGCCCAGGTGCTCTCGCTTGTCGATCAGTGGGAAGGCCTCGAAGACGAGGAGGCCCCAACGCACGTTGACCCGCGGTTGCGTGTCGAGCCGGTGCGGCTGCTCGCGCTTGGCCTCGAGTTGGAGCGCGCCACGCCGGTGGTGCGCCGCGCTGCCGTCGCGATGGCACACCGCGGCCAACTCGTCGAGGTCCTGCAGCTCGTGGACGCGCCGGCCAACGAGCGGAAGACGGCCGACGCGATCACCACGGCGGTGCTCGATCCGGGCCTGCTGGGACGACTGCTCGCCGCGCCGACCCCGGATTTCGCCTTGATCGAACGGGTCGTGCGCCTCACCAAGGCCACCGCCATCCCGGTCTTGCTGTCGGCACTGGAATCGGCCGACAATCGCAGTGCCCGGCGCAGATTGCTTGATCTGCTCATTCACCTTGGTCCGAGTGTGGAGGCGAGTCTGCTGGCCCGGCTCGATGCCGCCCCGTGGTACCTCGCCCGCAACATTCTCGGGGTGCTTGCCCACCTGCCCCAGGTCACCGATCCGCAGCCGGTGCTGCGTGCGCTGACGCATCCGGACCCCAGAGTCCGGCACGAGGCGCTGAAGGTCCTGCTCCGTCATCCGGAGACCCGGGACCGGGCCATCCAGGATGCGCTCGAGGGAGGCGACCAGGCGCAAACGCGGGTCGCGCTCACGGCGCTCGGCGGTCGCTGTCCCCCCGTGCTGGTCGCCTCGGTGCTCTCGGTGCTGGGACATCCGGATCCGGAACTTCGCTTGCAGGCAGTCCGGTTGCTTGCCGAAACCAGCAGCCCGCTGGTCGTGCCGCAATTGCTCACCCTGGTGCGCACCCGCGGCGGCCTGTTGCGCCGCCAGCGGCTCATGCCGACCCATCCCGTCATGCTCGCGGCGCTCGAGATTCTGACGCGCCGGTGGGCGAACCATCGCCCAGTCGTCGCCGTGCTGCAACTCGCATCGCGGTCCACTGACCCGCAGGTGCGCACGGCCGTGTCGGGGGCCGCGTGAGCGAAGCGATCCGCTTCCTGCATGCGCTGGCCCAGGCACTCGCGACAATGTCGCTGTATTCGCCAGGACACCCCGCCGCGCGTCGCAGCGTGGACGGTGCCTGGCAGGTTCTCTCCGCCTTGCTGGCGCTCGACGCGCATCCCGCATTCCTCTTTCTCGGTGGCGCGCCCGTGTATGGCGGCCGCGCCCTGCATGAACTGGCGGACTGGCCGTGGAGCGGGCGTCTGGCCGAAGTTGCGGTGCAACGGCTCGACGTTGATCGTGGGCTGACGGCCGAGACCTTTGAGGCGCTGCTCGACAACCTGCAGACTCGCCTGATGGGCGGCGACGATCGCGGTGAGGTCCACCTGATCGGTGCGAGCTTCGGACCGGTTGTCGTCGAAGCAGCGACTGCCGAGGACGGAGGGGAGCCGGAGGAGGAAGACGCGGATCAGGGCAAGATGGTGTTCATCGACCTGACCGATGAGGTCGAGGCGATGCGCCACGTCTTTGCCGAGGCGAAGGCTGGACGCGTCGCGCGGCCCGAAGTGGACGCGGTGGCGCGGCTGCTCGTGGGGGCCCTGAAGGGGCACGTGTTTCCGATGGCCGAATCGCCGGATGGCGCCAGTCCGGCGCTGCAGGCCGTCAACACTGCGCTGGTGACGATCGCGGCGGGCGCCCGTGCCGGACTCGAAGACGAGGACCTGCACCGACTCGCGGTCGCGGCGCTCTGGCACGACATCGGGGTGGCGCGCCTGCCGTTCGATCTCGCCACCAAGTCGTCGCTCACTGCCGCGGAACGCGCGATCGTCGAAACCCACACGACGCGCGGCGCGACGCTCCTGCTCGAGGAGGGTGGGCAGGCGCTGGCCCTCGCGAGCATCGTGGCCTGCGAGCACCACCTCCGCCCCGACGGGACTGGCTATCCGACGCGCCGCTTCGGCCATGCGGCGCACTGGGTATCGTCCTTGGTTGGTGTCGCGGCGGCCTACGTGGCCGTGCGTGCGGATCGCCCCTACCGGGCCCAGTGGAGTCCCGAGCGGTCCCTCCGCTATATCGAGTCCGGTGCGGGGACCGTCTTCGATTCGGACGCGGCCGCCATGGTGCTCGGGTTGCTCGGCCCCTGATCGGCCGTCAGCGCCACGCCGAGCCAGAGGGTGGCGAGCCAGAGCAGGTCGGCGGTGAGCAGGTGCAGCAGCTGCAGCGGGATCGGCACGAGCAGGACGAGGGTGGCGACCCCAATCCCCCACTGAACGAGGACCAGGCCAAGGAGCACTCGCCGGGCGTGCTCCGTCGTGGCGTCCTCGCGCCACCGCGGCGCGGCGAGGGCCAGCACCAGCAGGCCCGTACCCACCGCGATCGCGAGGATCGGGTGCCAGATGCGCAGCCGGATCAGCGGGTGGGCATTCGGGTCCTGATCCTGCGCCATCCCGGCCCGGAGTGATTCCGCGGGGAAGAGCGTATCGCCGAGCGAGACAATCGCCCCGGTGGTCCCCACCACGATGAGCCCGACGAGGCCTGCGACCGCGAACCACCCGCCACGATGCATCCGTGGCCGTGGGTGTCCCAGTGCCCACCATCCGGTCAAGGCGATCGCCGCCAGCAGCAGTTGGGTATTCACCAGATGCGCCGCGAGCGACCACGCGCGCGCCATGGAGGCGTTGTCCGCGACCAGCTCGAACTTCACGAGCCCCGCGCCGATGGCGGCTTCCACCAGCATCAGGATCATGGCGGCCGTCGCGGCGCGGCGTGCCCCGTGCCCCGTCGGGAAGCGCCGACGCGCCCACGCCAGCATCACGACGACCAGCACCAACGCCACGCCACTGGTGATCCGGTGCGTGAGTTCAATGACGGTGTGCAGCGTGGGCGATGGCGGAATCACCGCGCCATTGCAGAGGGGCCAGTGGTTGCCGCAGCCGGCACCGGAACCGCTCGCCCGGACGAACGCGCCCCAGACAATGACCAGGAGGTTGCTGGCAAGGGTCCACCAGACGAATCGTGCGAGCCGGGGGTCGGCGTGTCGAGCGTAGGCCATCCTGAACGAATAGCATGACTCGCCTCGGGGGACGACTCCCGGCGCGGGCCCAGTTCCACCCGGGAACATCCGGCAGGCCGAAGGGTAGTCCTTCGGTTGAGGGCAGGCGATATTCTCTCCAGCCCCGCGGAGTCGCCATCTCGCGGGGCGCCGTGTATCTGGACAGGAAAGGGGGGAGTGTGGCCACGAGCAGGAATGCGGACATCGTCGAAGCCATCCTCCGGGGGCTGGGTCGCCAGGAGGCCGCAGCGATCCCGCGGCGAGAGGTTTCGGGGGATTCGTCCCTTGGGGACTTGCTGGAGACCGCGGCGGCCGTCTCCCTCGCCCTGTTGCAGCGCGAGGCGACGGAATCGGAGGTCACCCGGACGCTCGCCGCTGGCCGCTTTCCCATGGTGCTCTGGCGCGCCGACGCCATGGCGGTCGTGGTTGCGGAGGGGGAGGACGGCGATGTCGTCCTCACCGTGGTGCCGCCCGACGGCACCGCCCGCGAGGAACGCCCCCCGCGTTCGACCATTGCGTCCCGTCTCGTCACCCTGGGGGTGCTCAGTGCGGGGCCCGCGCTGCTGCTGACTCCGGTGGAAGTGGACCCGGTGCTCGGGACGGCGGGGACCGAGGGGGATGGCACAGCCCATCCGACCCCGGTGCAACGGCTCTGGCAGCTCCTGATGCGTGAGCGGCAGGACATCGGGCTCGTCTACCTCTACGCCACGCTCAACGGCCTGCTGTACCTGAGCCTGCCGCTCGGCGTTCAGGCGATCACCGGACTGGTCTCGGGCGGACTGATCCTCCAGCCCGTCGTCATCCTCATTCTCTTCGTGCTCGCGGGTTCCCTCGGCGCCGGAATCCTGCAGGTGCTGCAGTTGAGCGTCGTCGAGGTGCTGCAGCAGCGCGTCTTTGCGCGCATGGCCTTCGAGTTCGCCTTCCGGCTGCCGCGGATCCGACTCGAGTCGGTCCGCGAGGAATACCTTCCGGAAGTGATGAACCGCTTCTTCGAATCGGTGATCATCCAGAAGTCCCTGGCCAAACTCCTCACGGAATCGACGACCGCAGCACTGCAGGTCTTCTTCGGCCTGGTGCTGCTGACGTTCTACCACCCGTCCTTCGCGATCTTCTCGGTGGTGCTGCTCGCCGTGCTGGCGCTGATCTTCCGGATCACCGGGCCGCGCGGCCTCGAGACCTCGCTCGCGGAGAGCGCAGAGAAGTACGCCACGGTGCGGTGGCTGCAGGAGATCGGGCGTTCGATCACCGCGTTCAAGTTCTCCGGCAGCAGTGCCTTCGCCGTCGAGCGCATGGATCGGCATGTCACGCGGTATCTGCATCACCGCAAGGCGCACTTCCGCGTGCTGGTGCAGCAGGCGATGAGCGTGGTCGTCTTCCGAACCGCGATCATCGGGTCGCTGCTGATCCTCGGGTCGCTGCTGGTGATCAACCGACAGATCACGCTGGGGCAGTTCGTCGCCTCCGAGATCGTGATCGTCTTGGTGCTCGCAGGCATCGAGAAATTGATCCTCTCGCTCAGCACGCTCTACGACATCCTCACCTCGGTCGAGAAAGCCGGACATGTCTCCGACTTGCCCATCGAGCGCGATGGCGGCACCCGCATCCCGGATCAGGCGGGACTCGGTCTCGCGGTGCGGGCTGAGGCGCTGGGGTATCGCTACCCCGGAGCCACCGTCGCCGCCCTCGCCGGCGTGACGCTCGACGTGCCGGCGGGGCAGCGGGTGGTCATCACCGGATTCG
>JBBRGR010000051.1:0-8788 GCA_038223815.1 Gemmatimonadales bacterium | reverse complement strand
CGTCGATTCGGTAGCGCACCACGACCGACTGCTCCCCGGACTCGATATGGATGTCACTGGCGCGCGACATGATGCCATCGGCGAGCAGGACATCGACCAGCTTGATGATCGGCCGCGAGGTCGCCTCGGCCGTCAGCAGCTCCGTCTCGGCGTCTTCCGTCTCCTCAATCAGCTCGGCGCCTTCGAGGCCGCCCATGTCCTGGAGCAGATCGGCGACGGTGCCTTCATTGGCGTGACGGCCGTACAGCTCGTCGAGCTTCTCCTGGATGCGCGGCGGCGAGGCGAGTGCCATCCGCACTTCGCGGCCCGTCGCGAAGGCGAGGGCCTGCTCGGCCCCGACATCGAAGGGATTGGCGGTCGCGACAATCAGCAGTGCATCGTTGACCGTCAGGGGCACCACCTGGTAGCGGCGCGCCAATGCCTCCGGGAGGGCGTCCCGACCGTGGGGATCGATCGTCGTCAGCTCGGCGATGGGGAGACGGCAACGCTCGGCGAGGGCCGCGAGGATGTCCTCCTCGGGGAGGACCCGCATGTCGAGGAGGCGTTCCCACAGCGACTGGCGGTTCCCAGGCTCCGGCGTCGCACGCCCAAGCGCCCCCGCCGGCAGGAGGGGGCCAATGATCGCTGCCAGCCATTCGTCGTTGAAACTCGCCACGTGCCAGTCGTCCAGAGGTCGAGGGGTCTCACAATTCCCCGAAATCTATGTCCGACAAGGGGATGGAGCCAAACGTGAACTCGCCAAGTGGGGCGGAAATGCGCAAACGCCCCGCTCCCACCGACCAACCCGCTCACATCACCGGCCACCAATCCGGGTGCGCATCGACACTGATCCCGAAGCGCCCCGAGCGCAACGAGAGGCCGGTCTCGATCCGCAGCAACGGCCCCCACAGATCGAAGCGCAGCCCTGCCACCGGCTCGACCTGCCCGCCGGCACGCCACGGCCCGCCCAGAGTGCCCCCCGCTGCCACACCGGCCGCGAGGAACGGTGTGATCCGGCTGGGAAGTCGCAGGCCGCGCCCGTTGGGGATGGGTGGGGTCGGCACGGTGATCGGAAGGATCCAGCCCACCTCCGCCCTCGCCATCCGCTGGCCGCCGAGCGCACGGTACGCCACCCCCGGCAGCGTGTTGCGGCCACCGAGCACAAAGGCGCGGTAGCCCGGCATCGCCTCGCTCCCCACCCCGCCCTCCACCGCGATCTGGAGTCTCCCCGGACCCGCAGCGATCCCTCCCCGTGCCTGTGCGGCAACCCGCTCCCAGTCCACGGCTCCTCGCCCCGCCTCGACGGCCACCTGCCAGCCATCGCCCGCGACATCGCGGCGGGCGATGCGCATGCGCCCCACGGTGGCGGCACCGACGCCGAGTCCGGGATTGGACCGCGCCTCCCCGATGACGGGGGTGAAGGTGGTAGCCACCGACCACGACGCTTCGCGGGCCACTTCCAGATCGATCACGCCCTGCGCCAGCGGGATCCGGTGGGTCAGCCAGGCGCGCTCGAGCAGGGTCCAGTCGCCCAGATCCCCACCACCGAACGCGGTGGCGAGCGAACTGGCGATCCCGCTCGCTGCCGGCCAATCCCCGACATCCGCAAGCTGGCGCGATACCCCAAGGCTCCACGCCGCGCCCCCCACGGTGCGCGTGAGCGCGACACTCCCGAGGACGCGCGCGTCACTGGTTCCGACGGCGAGGCGGGCGCCGAGCGTGCCGATGCCCCCGAGCTGCCGACGCACCCCGAGGGCCGGTGTGACGCCACCGACACGATTCACCACGAGCAGATCCGAGATGCCTCGCGCCAGGAGTCGGGTGCGTGGCAGGCCATCGAGGAGGAATCCACCGAGTGCGGCCGCCGCGTCCTGCTGCATCTCGGCAATGGAGCTCTGGGCGTCGGGAAGCCCCTCGAGTCGCTGGGCCAGCGGCGCGCGCCAGAGCGAGTCTCCACCGCGCCCACGCAGCCCGCCCACAGAGAATCCGGCGAAGCGGTTGAGCGGATGGACCACGCCAAGCGCATACTCGGCGATGGTCCAGTCAGCGCGCAGCACCGTTCGGAGCGGCAGGTCGAGCACCGGCTCGCCACGACGGATGATGATCGCCTGCCGGGATGGCAGCCATCGTGCGCCCTCCTGCAGCGCGTTCTCGAGGGTCACCGTGATGTCTTCGACGGACGGGTCCCGATACGATGCCGGGGTGAAGGTGAAGCGAAAGCGGACGAGGACGGCGCGATCGATATCGAGGTAGAGGGTGCCGACCGTGCCGGGCAGTGTTGGGTCGATCGGGCGCACCAGGACGGAGACCACGCGGACCGACTGTCCCGGCGCCTCGATGCGGAGGGTGTCCCCTTCGGCGAACTGGTAGCGAAGCAGGCCAGCGGGGGAGAGGGGATGCACCACGTCCCGGACCTCGTCGCCGTCGCCCAGTCTCAGGGTGGCGCCGAAGTCATTGGCGACGATCCCCAGGTGATCCCGGTGGTAGCGGATCCGGTTGGGGAGGAAGGAACTATCGCGCCAGGCCACGATGATCTGCTTGTGCCGATTCGGGGCCTCCCCGTACACTTCGACCTCGAGTTCATCTGCCCGGATCACCCGTTCGACGGACGTGCCCCCGTGTTCGATCACCGATGCCATCCGCACGACCCCGTGCGCGCGGGCACGCCAGGCGGCCAACAGGGTGTCTGCGTCACGGGTGAGCCGTTGCGTCGCCGCTCGACCGAGCAGGGGCAGCGAGTCGCCCCGATGCCACGTCTGGGCGCCGAGGCCGGGGCCACCAGCGAGCAGGGTCCCAGTCAGGAGCAGGCAGAGCCTCGTGCACACCGGTCGCATCCGTGGAAGCTAGCGGCGCTCGCCGTGCTCACGGCCTGCGCCAGCTCGGCGCCCCTCCCGCCGGTCGGGGCACCGCTCCCCACCGTCGGCAACGGCGCGACCATCGCCCTACACGATGTCTGGCCGCTGGAACGCCTTGGACCGTCGCCTGCCGACACCACGGTGCGCTTCGCCGTGGCGAGTGGGCGCACGATCGTGATCCGTCATCCGCGACCGGATCATGCGATTTTCGCCGTGATCACCATCCCGCCGCTCACGATGCAACCCCTCGCGGGTGACTCCGCCACCGTGCACCTCCGTCCGGTCCCCGGTCGGTATGGGATCACCCTCAGCAGTGACGATCGCCTCACGGGGCTTGCCATCGGCGTCTTCTCCTACGCCGTCCACTTCGCGGCACCGGATGGCGCGGCGGCCCGCTACCCCACCCCAACACGTTTCGAAACCGCGATGGCCGCAGCGCGGTTGCTCGACAGTGCGTCGCTCCGCTTCCTGCCGAGCGAGCGCCCGGCGGGCGATATGCTGCGCTTCGCCATCGCCAGAGCTGGCACCTACTTCCTGGCAGCACCACGATGACCGATGCGCTGGCACGCTGCCGCGCCGCCGCGACGGCGGGCTATACCCGGGTTCCGATGACTCGTGCGGTGGTGCTCGATGGCGACACCCCGGTGTCGACGTTCACCAAGCTGCATCGGGGCGACTACGGCTTTCTCCTCGAATCGCTCGAAGGCGGGGAGCGCTGGGCGCGCTATTCCTTCCTCGCGACCGAGCCGGTCACGGTCTTTCGCTATCGCGGCGAATCGGTCGAGCAGCGCGCATCGGATGGCACATGGACCGCCCTGCCAGAGGTCCGCTCGCCGCTCGCCCACCTCGGGGATCTGCTGCGTGGGGAACACGCCATGCCGGTCGATGGCGTGCCGCGCTTCACCGGCGGGGCCGTGGGCTTCTGGGGCTACGATGTGGTGCGCGGGATCGAGCATCTACCGGACGCACCGCCGGACGACCGCGATCTCCCCGATGCCGTTGCGATGGTCGTCGACACGCTGCTGGTCCTCGACAATCTCTTTCACCGCGCCCATGTGATCGCCAATGTGACGGTCGCCCCGGATCTCCGCGATACCGAACTGAACGCCCGCATCGCGGCGGCCGAGGCGCGGATCGCCGAATGGGTGGCGCGCCTCGCGGTGCCGAGCACACTGCAACCGCTGATCCCCGAGCCACCGTTGCCGCTCGCCGTGACGTCGCCCTACGCCGACGAGGCCTTTCATCGCGATGTGCTTCGCTGCAAGGACTACATCGCGGCCGGGGATGCGTTCCAGATTGTCCTCTCGCGCCGGATGGACGTGACGCCATGGCCCGACCCGTTCCTGACGTATCGGTGGCTGCGTGCGCTCAACCCCGCGCCATACTGCTATTTCCTCGCGCTGGGGCCGATGCAGATTGCCGGAGCTTCCCCGGAAGTCCTGGTGCGCGTCGAGTCGGGAGAAGTCACCGTCCGCCCGATCGCGGGAACGCGCCCACGGGGTCGCGACCCCGAGCACGATGCCGCCCTGGAAGTCGAACTGCGGGCCGACGCCAAGGAGTGTGCGGAACATCTGATGCTGGTGGATCTGGGCCGGAACGACGTGGGACGCGTGGCCGAGTACGGGAGCGTTCGCGTGGTGCAGCAGATGGTGGTCGAACGCTATTCCCGCGTGATGCACCTGGTGAGCGAGGTGCGCGGCACGCTGCGCGCCGAACTCGATGCCCTTGATGCCCTCGCGGCAACGTTCCCCGCAGGCACCGTGAGCGGCGCCCCCAAGGTGCGCGCCATGCAGATCATTGACGAGTTTGAGCCGACACGTCGCGGACCCTACGCCGGCGCCGTGGGCTACGTCGGCTACGGGGCGCGCACCCTCGATACCGCCATCGCGATTCGCACGGTGGTCTTCACCGGCGGCAGTGCCTATGTGCAGGCGGGCGCCGGGATCGTGGCGGATTCGGTCGCCGAGGCGGAGTTCGCGGAAACTGAGGCGAAGGCGGGGGCGGTATTGACGGCGTTGGGGATGGCGGCGAGGACGACGAACGACGAACGACCAACGACCAACGACTAACGACTAAAACCGATACCCATACCCCGCCTCCCCCAACAACTGCAGCACCAGTCGCACTGGCAAGCCCATCACGCTGAAGAAATCCCCCTCGATGCGCTCCACCAGCGCCGCCCCGTAGCCCTGGATCCCGTAGCTCCCCGCCTTGTCCATCGGTTCGCCCGTCGCGACGTAGGCACGGAGTGTCGCGTCATCGGCGACACGAAACTGCACCGTCGTTTCGTCGAGCGCCTGGTACTCCGTGCCGTCGGCAATGAGACAGATCGCCGTGATCACCGTATGCCGCCGACCTTGCAGTCGGGTGAGCATGGCCACCGCATGCTCGGCGTCACGTGGCTTCTCGAGAATCGCGTCATCCAGGACCACGATCGTGTCGGCGCCGAGGACGAGTTGGCCGGGGACCGCGCGGGCCTTGTCGCGCGCGAGGCGCTGCGCATAGGCCGCGGGCGCTTCACGCGGAAGCGGGATCTCCTGCACATGCGCTGGCGACACGCGAATCGGCAGCTGGAGCATCTCGAGCAATTGCTGCCGTCGGGGGGACGCCGAGGCGAGGATCACGGTGGGCATCATCCGGGGGAACGCTCCAGGAGGAGTGTGACGGGGCCATCGTTGACGAGGGCCACCTGCATGTCAGCGCCGAACTCGCCGGTGGCGACCGGAAGGCCGGCGGCACGCAGGGCAGCCACCAACCCCTGGTAGAGCGGGATCGCCTCCTCCGGCCGGGCGGCCCCGATGAAGGAGGGACGCCGCCCCTTGCTCGCATCGCCGTACAGCGTGAACTGGGAGACGACCAGCACGGCGCCGCCGACCGCCGCGAGGTCGCGGTTCATCTTCCCGTCCGCATCGGCGAAGAGGCGGAGGCCCGTGACCTTCTCGGCAAGCCACTGCACGTCCGCCATCGTATCGCCAGAGGCACACCCCACCAGCAGGAGAAAGCCCTGCCCAATGGAGGCTGCGACCCGACCCTCGATGGTCACCGACGCCTCGCGGACCCGCTGCACCACGATTCGCATTGCGAGAAGATAGCGATGCCGTCCTTGGGACCATCCCCGATTTGAGGATCGGTTGAGAGGCGCAGGCGATCATCCGGCAACCTCTCACCGGAGTCCTCATGCCCCGTCTTCTGGCTGTCCTCTCTCTGCTCCTTGTGCTGTTCCTCCCGGTCGCGACCCTCGGCGCCCAATGGCAGTGGTCGCTCACCGCCGGATCCGCGTCCGTCAGCGGCCACGCCCGCGCCGAGGATGACCCGGAGCGCCCGGAGGTCGCGCCGAACCACCCCATGACACTCACCCTTGCGGTCACCCGCCAGCGCGGTGCGTGGCGTGCGGGCCTCCAGCTGGCCCGAACCCGATCGGATCTGGGAATCCGGGGCATCGAGACGGCAGTGGTGACGCGAGGGACGCTGCGGGCATGGGGGACAGGAGTGGAGATCGGCCGCCGAATCGCCGGGACCGCCGGGGCCCCTGAGCTGGCACTGCTCGCCGGGGCAGTGCTTGAGCGCTGGACCTTTCCGGGAACCAGTGGAGAGGCGCGGATCCTCGCCTCGGTGCGTGGTGCCGTTGAGGGGACCGTACCGCTCCGCCCACGCTGGCAGGCGATCATCCGTGGGGAGGCCGCGCTCGGCGGCTCCCTCTTCCGCGAGAGCGACCTCCCCCTCGGCTACACGACCCACCCAGGACGACGCCGGGGAATCCGACTCGGGATCGGGTGGACCCCGTGACTACCGCTCCCGGCCGAGCAGCCGCTGCTGGGCAAGGTGATCGCGCTCGAGCCGACCGCACATCAGGTCACAGAGCTGAAGCACGTCCACGTCGCTCAGGCGATACCACGTGAACAGCCCCTCCTTGCGACGCGAGGTGTAGCCGCTGCCATGCAACACCTGCAGATGTTTCGAGACGTTCGCCTGACCGAGGCCGGTGGCCTCGATCAACTCGCTCACGGTCGCCTCGCCCCCTCGGAGCGCCTGGAGCAGACGCAGACGGGTCGGGTCACCGAGCACCTTGAACCGATCGGCGATCTGCTCGAGGACGGCGGGGGTCATGCGGATCTTTCCCATCGGGCGCCTCCCAGCGCGTCAGAGTAGCATACTACCCGATGGGAATATAGTAGTGCTGGGTCCGACGCCGCCAGCGGGAGTCCCGGCTACTCGACCGTCACCGACTTGGCGAGGTTGCGCGGCTGGTCCACGTTGCAACCGCGCGCCACCGCCACGTAGTAGGAAAAGAGCTGCAACGGGATCACGGTGAGCACTGGGGTGAGCAGGTCCAGCGTCTCCGGGACGATGAAGGTCGCTTCCGCCAATCGCGCGATCTCCTCGTCGCCGGCATTCACGATCGCGATCACCTTGCCGCCTCGCGCCCGTACTTCCGAGATGTTCGAGACGATCTTCCCATGCACCGCGTCCCGCGGCGCAACGACGACCACCGGCATGTTCTCGTCGATGAGGGCGATCGGACCGTGCTTCATCTCGGCCGCCGGATATCCCTCGGCGTGGATGTAGGAGATCTCCTTGAGCTTGAGCGCCCCTTCCAGTGCGGCAGGAAAATTCACGCCGCGCCCCAGATAGAGGGCGTTCGTCGTCGTCGCAAACCGCTCGGCGAGTGCCTTCACTTCATCGGCACGCTCGAGGATCTCGCGGACCTGACCGGGGAGCTTGGTGAGCGCCTCGACGTAGCGGCGGCCCTCGAGCAGCGACATGCTCTTGAGTCGCGCGAACCGGAGCGTCACCATCGCCAGCGCCACCACCTGGGAGGTGAAGGCCTTGGTGCTCGCCACCCCGACCTCAGGACCGCAGCGCAGATAGAGCCCGCCGTCCACTTCGCGCGCGATGGTCGAGCCGACCACGTTCACCAGGCCCAGCGTGCGCGCCCCGCGCTGCTTCGCCTCGAGCAGGGCTGCCAGCGTGTCGGCCGTTTCCCCGGACTGCGAGATGGCAATGACCAGGGTTTCCGCATCGACGATCGGATTGCGGTAGCGGAACTCCGAGGCGTACTCCACCTCGGTGGGGATGCGGGCCAGCTCCTCGATCATGTACTTGCCGATCAACCCCGAGTGCCACGATGTGCCGCACGCGGTGATGATGATCCGCTTGATCTTCTTCGCCTCCTCATCGGAGAGCTTGAGCCCATAGACGCGCACGTTCCCGCTCTCCTCCAGCAGGTGGCCGCGCATCGTGTTCTCGAGGGACTCCGGCTGCTCGAAGATCTCCTTGAGCATGAAGTGTTCGAAGCCGCCCCGCTCGATCGTGGCGAGGTCCCATTCGATCTGGTTGATCGGCTTGTCCACGTGCCGCGAGGTGAGCGTTCGCACCCGGTAGCCGTTGGCGGTCAGCACGGCCATCTCGCCGTTGTCGAGATAGATCACCGACCGGGTGTGCTCGAGCAGCGCCGACTGATCGGAGGCGACCAGATTCTCGCCGTCGCCGATGCCGAGGATGATGGGCGACCCGTTGCGGGCCACGATCAGCACCTCCGGCTCATCGCTCGAGATCACGCAGATGCCGTAGGCGCCGTCCACGTCGCGCAGCGCCGACGCGACGGCCTCTTCAAGGTTTCCCTCATAGAAGGCGCCGACGAGGTGCGCCAGCACTTCGGTGTCGGTCTCGGAGGTGAAGACGTGCCCGCGGGCCAGGAGGGTCTTCTTGAGGGCCGCGGCATTCTCGATGATGCCATTGTGGATCAGCGCGATACGACCGCTGTGATCGGTGTGGGGGTGGGCGTTGGGCGTGGTCGGACCGCCGTGGGTGGCCCACCGGGTGTGCCCGATCCCGGTCGTGCCGCGCGGCTCATTGCCGGCAATCTCGGCCGCGAGGACGCCGAGTTTGCCGGCGGCCTTCCGGATATCGAGATCGCCGCCATCGAGGACGGCGATGCCGGCCGAGTCATAGCC
>JBBRGR010000050.1:0-8804 GCA_038223815.1 Gemmatimonadales bacterium | reverse complement strand
AGGTGAACGGTGAACGGTGAACGGGAGTGATGGTGAGGGGTGAGGGGTGCCACAGCTCTTCCCCCTGACTCCCCAGCGTGCGCGGCCCTAGGCCGCGCCCCGTTCACCGTTCACGGCCATACGGCCTCACGGCCGCGGCTGAACCCGTTCACCCGCACCCAATCCCTCCACACCAACACCCCGTGCAGCGTGATCGTCACGGCTGAGACCGCGCACCACGGACAGAAGGTCTTGAGCACGACGAACTCGCCGTACTTGAGCCGGAGCGTGAAGAGGATCGCGGGGTAGACCAGGAGGGCCAGAATCCGTGTCGTGCGACGGTCGTGGATCCATCGCGGCTGGACTCCCAGCATGGCGGTGACGAAGATGGCGGTGTAGCCGACCGCGCCGATCAGGGCGACGTCCACGCCGAGGAACCAGCCATAGTTGGAAAACTGGGCGATCTCGCAGCCCTGATTGCCGGTGCAGACCAGGGGGCCGGTCAGTCCCAGCTTCCAGAGGTGGAGGTAGGTCGCCACCACGCCCGAGATCAGCGCGGTGAGGGCAATCCAATGGCGCGGCGTGAGGCCGTCTTCGCTGGGGCGGGACATCCCGGGATTCTAGTGCCGTGCCGCGCCGGACGGAACGGCCGGGGTGGTATCTTTGCCGCCATGCATGAGTTGACCCCAGACGCGCTGGCCGCGCTGATCGCGCGCCGGCGCACCTTTGCGATCATTTCGCACCCCGACGCGGGCAAGACCACGTTGACCGAGAAGCTCCTCCTGTACGGGGGCGCCATCCATCTGGCGGGATCGGTCAAGGCACGCCGCGCGGCGCGGCACGCAACCTCCGACTGGATGGCGCTCGAGCAGCAGCGCGGCATCTCGGTCACGTCGAGCGTGATGCAGTTCGCGTACCTCGGCTATCAGGTCAATCTGCTCGACACGCCAGGACACGCCGACTTCTCCGAGGACACCTATCGGACCCTCGTCGCGGCCGACTCGGCGGTGATGCTGCTCGATAACCGGCGCGGGGTCGAGGAACGGACCCGCCAGCTCTTCGAGGTCTGCAAGATGCGCCGGATGCCGATCTTCTCGTTCGTCAACAAGTGCGATCGTCCCGGCGGCGATCCGCTCCAGTTGATCGGCGACGTCGAGACCGACCTTGGCATCAACATCCATCCGGTGACCTGGCCGGTGACCACGGGGAGCGGGTTCGTCGGCGTGGCGGATCGCCGCCGCGGCGAGGTGCTGCTCTTTGATCGGGGCGGGGACCACGGCGCCTCGCTGGTCGAGACGCGCCGGATCCCGCTCACCGACGGCACCCTCGCCGATGCGATCGGCAGCGACGCGGTGACCACGCTGCAGAATGAGCTCGACCTGCTGGAGGCGGCGGGGCATCCGTGGGACGAGGCGGCGATCCGCGACGGGACCCTCTCGCCCATGTTCTTCGGCTCCGCGCTCACCAACTTCGGGGTCGAGCCGTTCCTGCATGACTTCCTCGCCGTGGCGCCGGGTCCGCTCCCGCGCCCGACCGAGGGCGGCGGCGAAGTCCAGCCGACCGATCCGGAGTTCACCGGGTTCGTCTTCAAGATCCAGGCGAACATGGATCCCAAGCACCGCGATCGGATCGCCTTCGTGCGCGTCTGCTCGGGCCGCTTCGAGGCCGGGATGACGGTCACCCTGGCCCGCACCAAAAAGACGCTGCGGCTGGCGCAACCACAGCAGTTCCTTGCCCGCGAGCGTACCGAGATCGAGGAGGCGTTTCCCGGCGACGTGATCGGCATTCTCGATCGCGGCAACCTGCGGGTGTCGGATTCGCTCTCGCTCAAGGGCGACATCGCCTTCAGCGGCATCCCGCGCTTTGCCCCGCAGCACTTCGCCCGGGTAGTGATCGCCGACCCGCTGCGCCGCAAGCACCTCGACACCGGCCTGCGCCAGCTCGGGGAGGAAGGCGCCGTGCAGGTCTTCTACCAGGACTCGATCGCCGGCCCAGTGCCGATTGTCGGCGCGGTCGGCATGCTGCAGTTCGATGTGCTGCTCTTCCGCTTGCTCAACGAGTACGGTGCGCCCTGTCGCCTCGAGCCGCTCCCCTTCCGCCACGCACGCTGGGTGCGCGGCCCGGAAGAGGTGATCGATCAAATGGTGGAAGGACGCGCACGGATGCGGCTGTACGATGCCAAGGGACAGTCGATCATTCTCTTCGAGGATGAATGGGCGCTGCGGCACACGATGAACAAGGCGGAAGGGCTGGAATTCCTGGAGGCCGCACCCTAGGACGAACAACTCACCGCTATCTCCACCATCCCCTCCGGCGGGTCCTCCGCAAAGCGCTCCATCCCCGGATGGTCCGCGAAGGGAGCCCGGAGCAGCGCCATCACCGCGTCCAGCGGCGCCGTGTCGCGCGCCTCGGCCGCCGCGATCACTTCCTGCGCGATCCAGTTGCGGAGCACGTACTTCGGATTGACGGATTCCATCGCCGCACGGCGTGCCGCCGGCGAGGACGTCTCCTCCGCGAGGCGGGCGAGCCATGCGTCGAGCCACGGCGTGAGCAGCTCGGGGGCGGCGACTTCGTCGTGCAGCGCGGCGATGCTCGCGGGGCTGGCGGCATCCACGGCCGAAAGGAGCCGGAAGAAGCGGGTATAGTCGGCGCCGGCGCGGTGCAGCATCTCGAACAGGTCGGCGGCGAGGGCGGCGTCCTCCTCGCGCGGGGTCACGAGGCCGAGCTTGCCGCGGACCATGCCGTCCATCGCCTGTTCGAACGTGGCGCGGTACGACTCGAGGGCCGCGCGTGCGGGCGCTTCCGGAACCAACGGAAAGAGCGACTCGCCGAGACGCGCGCAATTCCACAGGCCAATGCGCGGCTGCTGATCGAAGGCGTAGCGTCCGCTCGGGTCGGAGTGGTTGCAGATGAAGCCGGGATCGTAGGTCTCCAGAAAGCCATACGGACCGTAGTCGAGGGAGAGCCCGAGGATCGACATGTTGTCGGTGTTCATGACGCCGTGCGCGAAGCCGACCGCCGTCCACTGCGCCATGAGTCGAGCGGTCCGGTCCACGACCTCGCGGAACCAGGCGGCGTAGCGTTCCTGCGCCGGCAGCGCGAGGCAGGCGGGGAAGTGATGCTCGAGCACATGATCGGCGAGCTGGCGCACCGCATCCGGATCACGGCGCGCCGCGAAGTACTCGAACGAGCCGAAGCGCACATGACTGGGGGCCACCCGCACCAGCACCGCCGCGGTCTCGGCGCGTTCGCGATACACCGGCATGTCGCTCGCCGCGATCGCCAGTGCGCGGGTCGTCGGGATGCCGAGGCCGTGCATCGCCTCGCTGGCGAGATACTCGCGGACCGTGGAACGGAGCACCGCGCGACCATCGCCCATCCGCGAGAAGCGCGTCATCCCGGCGCCCTTCACCTGGACATCCCAGCGCTGATGGCGACTGGTGGTCACCTCGCCGAGCAGGATGGCGCGTCCATCGCCCAGTTGGGGCACCCAGACGCCAAACTGGTGGCCGGCATAGGCCGCCGCCACGGGTTCGGTGCCCGGGAGCGTGTGGGCCCCAGCGATCCAGGCGAGGAAATCGGGGTCGATGGCGGCAGCAGGGTCGAGCTCAAGCAGGGCCGCCACGTCCGGATTGAAGGCGACGAGCCACGGATCGGACACCGGCATCGGCGCCACCGGTTCCCGGAAGGGTTCGGGGAGTCGGGCGAAGGTGTTGTCCCAGGTCAGGCCGGCAAGGGGGCGAGGCATCCTGTAAAATAGGGCAGGATGGGCCCGCTCGTTCCATCGATGCAACGTTGCGACTTGAAACTTCCCGGACTTGGACTACGTTCCTATGCTGTCCCCCGGATGTCCCGGGGGTCGCGCCGCAGGAGGGTGCCGTGACACCGAAAGACTGGATCAAGATCGTGGCCGGGATGCTGGTGATTTTTGCGGTCGGCATGTTCGCCGTCTCCGGCATCAAGGCCGGGAAGCGGAAGGTCGGGGATATCGCGCACACGTCCAACGCGATCACCCTGCCGATGCTGGGTGTGTCGTTCAAAATGAATGACGCCGCGCTCGGCGGGGTGCAGAAGCTTCGCGTCGAGCGGAGTGCGCCCGACCGGATCGAGTCCTTTCATCTGACCGTGACGCTCGATGAGGGCGTGGACGTCAATCAGTTCGACGATTGCGAGCTGACCGTCTCGGATGCGTCGCAGATCGACGACAAGACCACCTTCACCTGTCTGACCGACGCCGATCCCGGTTTTGACCAGCTGGTCGACTTCGGGACGATCACCTTCCTTCCGTCTGGGGAGCGCCACCGGCTGATGCTGCCGGAAGACGTGCGCAACGACATCCGCCACATCCAACCCGGCAGCGGGGACCAGGTGTCCACCGTGGCCGACGACGGCAATCTCTCGGTGAAGGTGAACGGGAGGCAGGTGGTCGATATTCAGGGGAGCGAGGCGGGGGGCCGGGTGTTGATCAAGGATCCCGCCACCGGCAAGGTCATCGTCGATATTCAGGGCAATGACGCGGGCGGAACGGTCAAGGTCGATGGCAAGCTGGTCACCCCGGCCGCTCCCAAGGCGCCGGCCAAGGCGACCACGCCCGGCGGCTGATTCTCGCCTCCCCGTGTGATGGTGTTATGCTCCCGGCCGGACTTCCAGCCGGGAGCATTGCATGTCCAGGATCGTCACGGCCGCCGCCCTCGTTCTGGTCGGCGCCACCTCGCTCGCCGCGCAGACGCCGCGTCGCCCCTTCGGGACGGTGCGGGAACAGGCTGCGCTGCAGCAGCAGTGGCTTGATCGCCGGATGACCACCATCCTGCCGCCGCTCCTTCGGGAGCATCGCGTCGGCTGCTGGGTCATCCCGATGCGCGAGTACAACGAGGACCCGGTCTTCCGCGCGCTGGTCGCGCCGACGACGTTTGCCGCCCGCCGTCGGACGATCTATCTCCTCTGTGATCGGGGGGCCGATGGGGTGGAGCGGATCGCCCTCGGCGGCACCGATCAGGGTGGCGTGTATCGCGCGGTGCGGGCCAGCACGCCGCTTCCCGATGGGGGTACTGCCGAGCTCTGGGGCGACGCGCAGTGGCGCGTGTTGCGCGAGCAGCTCGAGGTGCGCGCGCCCTCCACGGTGGCACTCAATCGATCCCAGACCTTCGCCTTCGCCGACGGCCTGACTGCCGGCGAATATGAGGGGATGGTGCGTGTTCTCGGCGAGCCATGGCGGAGCCGCTTCCGCGACGCCGAAGGGTTGGCGGTGGACTTCCTTGCGCTGCGTCTGGCCGAGGAGGAAGTGGCCTACCGGCGGATGCAGGAATTGGTGTGGGAGCTGACGCAGCGGATGTTCTCGGCCGAGGTGATCACGCCGGGAGTCACGCGGACGAGCGACCTGGTCTGGTGGTGGCGGCAGCAGGTGGCCGACCTCGGCATCGGCACCTGGTTCCAGCCGACCGTGGATGTGCAGCGCGCCGGAGCAACGGCTGCGCAACTCGGCGTCGACCCGGTGATCCAGCGCGGTGACGTGGTCCACTGCGACGTCGGCATCTCCGTCTACGGCCTGCACACCGACACGCAGCACCTCGGCTATGTGTTGCGCGCCGGCGAAACGGTGGCGCCCGCCGGATTGCGCGCCGCCCTCGGGCGCAGCAACCGGTTGCAGGACCTGCTCTTTGAGGAGACACGCCCGGGGCGCACCGGGAACGAGGTGCTGGCCGGGGCTCTGGCGCGGATGCGCAGCGAGGGACTCGACGGCACCATCTACACGCATCCGATCGGGCTGCACGGACATGGCGCCGGGCCGCTGATCGGATTGTGGGACTACCAGGATGGCGTGCCAGGGCGCGGCGACCATCGGGTCCGCACCAATACCTGGTTCTCCAGTGAACTGCAGGTCACCACACCGGTTGCCGAGTGGGGCGGCCAGCGGGTGCGCATGGCGCAGGAGGAGGACTTCGCGCTGGGTGATGATGGTCGCCCACGCTGGTTCCTCCGTCGCCAGACCGAATTCTTTCTCGTACGCTAGGACGTCATGACGCTGCTCTCCGCTTCCGGTCTCGCCGTCGTCTTCGGTGCCGAGACGCTGTTCCAGGACATCACCTTCACCGTGATGGCCGGCGACCGGTGGGGTATTCTCGGCCGCAACGGCAGCGGCAAGACCACGCTGATGGAGATCGTGACGGGGGCGCGTGTTCCCGACCGTGGCAGCATGGCCCGGATGAGCGGCCTTCGGATCGCCGTGATGGACCAGTACCGCGATCTCGGGGGGGAGAAGACGGTATGGGATGCCGCGGCGCTTGGCTTCAAGGCCCTGTTTGCGCTGGAGCGCGATTTGGCCCGTCAGGCCGACGCCCTTGGTGCGGTCGGCGACGCGCTGACGCAGGCGCAGCTCGACAAGTACTCGCACGACCTCGAGCGCTTCGAGCGGGACGGGGGCTACGCGGCCACCGCGCGCGTGGATGCGGTGCTGGCTGGACTCGGCTTCGACCCGGAAGATGCCCGCACCCGGGACGTCGCCTCGTTGTCGGGTGGTGAGCGTGGCCGGCTGGCCCTGGCGGGGCAGCTCGCGGCGCCGGCAGACCTGCTGATTCTCGACGAGCCGACGAACCACCTCGACATCGCCACGTCCCGCTGGCTCGAGGATTATCTCAAGGGCCTCGACGAAGCCGTGCTGCTGATCTCGCACGATCGTGCCTTCCTCGACGCGGTGGCCGACCACGTGCTCCACCTCGAGGCCAGGAGCGCCTCGGTGTACGAGTGCGGCTACTCGGAGTTCATCGAGCAGCGTGCCGAGCGACGGATGTCGGCGATGCGCGCGTTCCGGAAGCAGGACTCGAAGATCGCCGCCGAAGAGGATTTCATCCGTCGCAACATCGCCGGTGGCAACTCGGCGCAGGCGAAGGGCCGTCGCAAGCGGCTCGAGCGGGTGCCGCGCCTGACGCCGCCGGCGGGTGAGGGCGGGGCGATGGCGGTCTCGTTCACGGCGGGCGACCGTGGTGGTGATCAGGTGCTCGCCGCGGAGAAGCTCCACGTGACGATCGAGGGCCGCACGCTCCTCGCGCCCTGGTCGGGGATGCTCCGTCGCGGGGATCGGGTGGGGCTGATCGGTCCGAATGGCGCAGGAAAATCGACGCTGCTCACGACGCTGCTCGGCGAGCGGCCGCCCGAAAGCGGCTCGGTGCGCCTGATGCCGGCCACCCGGGTCGCGTTCTATCGCCAGGACCTTGGGGACGTGGATCCGGGCAAGTCGCTCTACGACCTGATCGCGGATCGCCGGGCCATGTGGACGCGCGGGCAGATCCAGGGGCATCTCGGCCGCTTCGACTTCTCCGGCGACAGCGTGTTGCGGCGGGCCGGTTCCCTCTCGGGAGGCGAACGGGCGCGCGTGGCGCTCGCCTTGATGATGTTGGCGGACGCGAACCTCCTGGTCTTCGACGAACCGACCAACCACCTCGACGTCGAATCGATCGAGGCGCTCGAGGATGCCATCGCGGGCTATGATGGCAGTGTGCTCCTGGTGTCGCACGACCGCGCGCTGTTGCAACAGTTGGCGACGCGGATCTGGGCCTTCGAGGAAGGCGTCCTGCACGACTATCCGGGTCGCTTCGAGGAATGGGAGGCCGACGCCGGGACGCGGCGGACACGCCGGCTCGCGGCCGAGGCGGAGACGAAGCGCCGTGCGTCAGCACGAGCGAGCGCGCCGCCACCGCCGAAGGACGCCTCGGCCGAAGACGGGAAGCGACGGCGCGCGCGTGAGCGCACGCTGGAGGAGAGCGAGGCACTCGTGGCCAAGCATGAGGCCGAACTGACTGCGCTCGAGGGCTCGCTCGCCGACCCGGCGCTGTATGCGGGGACGGACCGTGGTGCCATCACCACGTTGACCGCGGCGCGGGATGCCGAGCGCCGGAAGCTGGAAGAGGCGATGGCCGCGTGGGAGAGGGCGATCGCGGCGGTCGAGCGCTAACTGCCGGAGGGCGCCGTCATCACGAGGCTCCGAATGGCGGCGGCGGCGCGCTCCCCGGTGTCATCGACGTCCTGTAGCAGGGCAATCCCGGTGATCGGCTCCGCCGGTCGACCCCAGATTGCCTCGAAGTCCGCGGCCGGCCGCACCGACACCTCCTGCCAGGTCCCGTCGGCCTCGGCCGAGGTGGCCACGACGACGACATGGATGCGGCCGGTTTGGTGGCTCTGGCGCCGCATGCCCATGGGCTCCGCGTTGCCCCACGTGTAGGCGATGGCGCGGGCCGGCTTGCCCGGCGATCCACCAAAGCCCACGACCACCCGGAGGGGGGCATCATCCCGTGTGCGCTGCTGCAGCGCTGCCCCGCGCGGCTGGATCATGCAACGCCAACTCCAGCGGAGCACCACCGGACCGGCCACCGGGGTCTGGAGGCGGAGATCCGCCCACCCGGCCGTGCCGGTGCCGGAGACCGTGATCTCCGGTCCGGCCGTCCCTGCCGTGACCACCCATGTCGGCGGCTTGGCGCCGCGAACCGGACGGTGCGACCACGCGGTCGAGTCATTCGTGACCGGGAGGAGCGCCGGTCCCAGCAATTGGGCGACCTGTGCCAGTACCGGCAAGAGCATCATGGGCGCTGCATCCGCTTCATCATCACGTCGCTCTCCTTCGGTGAGTGGACCTGCGCCCGGGGAAACGAGTCCTCCGTGGAGCACGCCCGGCGATGCGGATCGGTTCTCGGCTCCAGGGAAGGTAAGCTCCATCTTTCGATCCGGTGCTCACAATTCCGACTCTTTTACTTGGTGGCAACCTGAATCCCGACCCGCTACCATCCGGCTGGCAGGCGCTGCGTCACACACAGGCGATTCACGGACTCAGGAGG
>JBBRGR010000049.1:0-8823 GCA_038223815.1 Gemmatimonadales bacterium | reverse complement strand
GGCGGATCTCTGCCTCGCGCGGGCGGGCATGATGACGCTCGCCGAGTTGTGCGCCTGGGGCATCCCATCCGTCCTGATCCCGCTGCCGACCGCTGCCGCCGACCACCAGACGCACAATGCGCGCGCCATGGCAGGTGCGGGCGCAAGCGTGATGGTGCCGCAACACGGACTGACCGCCTCCCAACTCGGCGTCACGCTCGCCGCCGTGTTGCATGATCCCGTCCGTCGCGCCGCGATGGCCACGGCAGCACGTGCCCGTGGTCGGGCGGATGCGGCGGCGGTGATTGCGGCGCGGGTGGAGGGGTTGGCCGTGAGTCGCTAGGCGTTGGTCGTGCGAGGGTGTCACCCCAGGCGCAGCGGGGGACCCGCGTGATTGCGAATGGACCAGCGTGCAGCGCATCCGCAACGACGCGGGTCGCTCGCTGCGCTCCCGATGACAGTTCACCGACCCAGGACCAACGACTCGCAACGGACGACTCGCAACTGACGACTCGCAACTAACAACTAGCGACCACTACCTACCGCAGCTCCACCCCCACCCGCACCGTCCGTCCCGCCTGCGGCAAACCACACTGATCATACACCGTCGCATCCGTCAGATTCTCCACCGAGAGCAGTGCGCGCATCGCGCGAAAGACGCCGCTGCCCGCAAAGGTCCGACTCACACCCAGATCACCGATCGACTGGGCGCCCAGGCGCACCTGATAGCCCAGATCCGGGTGCACGCAGTACTGCGCCCCGGTTACGCGCAGGGCCGCATTGGCACGGAGTGCCGCGGGGAGAGGCATGCCCACATCCAGTGTGCCGCGGATCTCTGGATTGTGCTCGGCGCGGCGGGCATTGGGGAGGCCGGCCTCGAGGAGGCGATCGGTGATCCGGATGCGCTGCACCGTCAGGTCCGCGCTGAGGCGCATGCCGACCGGAAGTCCGGCGCGCCGTCCGGGGAGCGCGGTCCAGCCGACGAGCAGTTCGACGCCGCTGCTGTGGATCACATCCCGGTTGACGCGCCTGAACTTTCGGTCCGGGACGGCAATGCGAATCACGGCATCGTCGAGCTGATGCCGGAATGCCACCACCTGCAGGATGAGGCCGGCGTTGGCGGCGCCGCCGAGCAGGGTGGCGCCGAGCTCCATGCCGAGAAGTGTCTCGGGGAGGAGGTCCGGGTTGGGTTCGAAGCGGTTGAGTGCGCCCGAGTAGAGCTCACGCAGGGCGGGAAACCGCGAACGCTGGCTCACCGAGGCATGGAAGCGCAGGGCGTCATCGAAGGCGAGTTGCGTCGCGCCGAGGCGCCAGCCGACCTTGGCGATCCGCGCCAGTGGCGTCTTGCCGCCGGAACGTGGCGTCTCGGCGGCGTCGTGCACCACGCCAGCGCTCAGTTGCGTCGCCGCCGTCACGGGCCAGTTGACCTCGGCGCCGAGGCTCTGCAATTGCTGGCGGTAGTACGACGGTGTGGCGGTGTTCAACGTCTCATCGTATTCAACCGCCGCCGAGGTGAACGCGGCACGCAACTCGGCGCGATCGCCCAACGAGTGACTCCCGCTCAGCCGCAGTGTATGGGTGCGCTCTGCGCCGAACTCCCGGCTCGCCACCGTGCTCAGGGTGGGATTGGTGAACGCTTCGATCTCGAGATCCCCGCGATTGGTCCCGACGCTCCCCTCGAGGCGGCCGGTGCCGACCGGCGTCCGCAGATCCCCAGTGCTGGCTGACGCGATGGCGACGGCGCGTTGGATCGTCGGGTAGCGCCAGAGGCGCGGCGTCGTGAGGTGCAGTTCGGCGGGGACGCCGCGTTCGGCGTCGTAGCCCGAGGCGGTCACGCTGGCGAATCGTCCGCGCGATCCGTCCAGGCGGACGGCCGCGAAGCCGTTCCATTCCGTCAGGTCGCTGTTGGTGCGCAGGCGTCCGGCGTTGTCTTGGCCCAGGTCACCGCCGCCTCCCACCGTGCCATCACCCAGGGCGCCGTTTCGGGAGAGTGCCAGACCGAGGCGATTCCGGTAGCCCGCCCCACCGCGCAGGGTGAGTCGGCCGGCGGGTGTGGCGACCGGGGCGCTCCCACTCGCGTTCACGCCATAGGCGCCAACCCCATCAACACTCGTCGAGAGCTGGGCACTTGCACGACCCACGGAGCGGGCGAGTCCGAACTCGATCGAGCCGCCGAGGACGTTGGGACCGCCAAGCACGGAACTCAGCCCGCGCACCACCGTCACCGCATCGATTCCGGTGAGCGGGATGAGCGAGGGGTCGCTGCGGTGATCCCACCCCAGCGTCAGCGGCATGCCATCCAGCAGCACCGCGGCCTGGCGGGAGTCGGCCCCGCGAACCGAGATCTCACTCTCGCCTCGGGAATTCTGGCGGACGAGGAGGAACGGGATCTCCCGGAGGAGCCGTTCGAGCGGGGCGGCGGCAGGTAGGGTAAGCGAGTCCGGCGAAATGATGAGCGCGCTGGCCCCACCGATCGTGGTCGGGGCACGGCCCCCAATCACCACGATCGGGGCGACCGTCGCCGGCTCCTGCGCCCGCAGCGCAGCGGCCGGCGAGAGCGTCACGGCCGCGACCAGGGCCGACCGGGTGAACCAGGGAAATCGCATCGGCTCGGCGTGCAGTGAGGAGGAGTCTGAGGGTGCGTGGCACCGGCCAGCCGAAGTATACGGGAACCGGTGCCTGGCCGTTGCTGCGGGCCCGGTTTGGCCACCTTCCTGCGCACTCTTATCTTGCGTGCGTGGCCGCCCTGTTTGACCCCGCCGATCCCCGACCTGTGCACTTCCTTGGCCTCAGTGGCGCGGGGATGAGTGCGCTGGCGCTGGCTGCCCTCCGTCGCGGGGTCCCCGTGAGCGGCTGTGACACGGAAACGGCCGCGTTCGCCGACCTGCGTGCCGCCGGTGCCTTGGCCTTCGATCATCCCGATGTCTCCCACCTGGCTGGCGCGCGGGCGCTGGTGGTCACCGCCGCGGCGGCGGCCGACCACCCCGAGATTCTCGCAGCGCGTGCTGCCGGGATTCCGGTGGTCCCCCGCAAGGAAGCGCTCGCTGACCTGGTGAACGGCACCACCCTGATCGCCATCGCCGGGACGCACGGCAAGACCACGACGACCGTCATGACCACCGAGGCGCTTCGCGGCGGCGGGCTCCGTCCCTCCGGGCTCGCCGGGGGGCGCGTGTCGAGTTGGGGCGGCAATGCCCACCTCGACGGTAGCGACCTCTTCGTGGTCGAGGCGGATGAGTATGACCAGGCCTTCCTCACGCTGCAACCGACGATCGCCGTCGTGAACAACGTCGAGGCCGACCACCTCGAGTGCTACGGCAGCGTCGAGGCGATGGAGGAGGCGTACGCCACCTTCGCCGGTCGTGCCTCGCGCGTGCTCATCGGGAATGCCGATGCCGGGAGCGACCGGCTCGCCGCACGCCTTGGGGAGCGGGTGTGGCGCTTCGGCCCCGGCGCGGACGCGATGCGACTCGCTCCGCGGCACGCCGGGCCCGACGGGACGTCTGCCCACGTCACCCTCCCCGATGGCCATCAACTGCTGCTTTCGCTCCGCGTCCCCGGGCTGCACAACCTCCGCAACGCCGGAGCCGCCCTGGGCGTCGCGTATGCGCTCGGTGCCGACGTCGCCGGTGCCGCCCGGGCGCTCGGCGAATTCCCCGGGGTCGGCCGGCGCTTCGACCGCCTCGGCGATTCGCACGGCGTGACCCTGGTTGATGACTACGCGCACCATCCAACCGAACTCGTCGCGACGCTTGCCGCTGCGCGGCAGACCTTTCCCGGGCGCCGACTCGTCGCCGTCTTTCAACCGCACCTCTTCTCGCGGACAGCCGCACACGGCGTGGCGATGGGTGAGGCCCTTGCCGCGGCGGACCTGATCGTCGTGACCGACGTCTATCCTTCGCGCGAGGCACCGATGCCCGGGATTACCGGTCGCCTGGTTGCGGACGCGGCGATCGCGGCGGGCGCCGTCGTCTGTTATGCGCCAGACCGTCGCGAGCTCGGAGGCGAGGTCGCCTCCATGCTTCGCGAGGGCGACGTGCTGCTCACCCTCGGGGCCGGCGACATCACCCTCGTCGGCCCCGAAGTGCGCCGCCTCCGGGAGGAGGGATGACAACGCGCGGACGGGCGCTGGTCGTCGCCGTCCTCGCCGCCGTGGCCGTCGGGGGCTGGGTAGGCACGCCGCGATGGATGCGACGGCTCGACTACTTCCGCGTACGACAAGTGGAGGTGCGTGGGCTGCGATTCCTCGACGAGCGTGATGTGGTCGAGCGCCTCGCGCTACCGGCCACGGCGAGCGTGGCCGATCCCCTCGGACCGCTGCGGCTGCGCGCGACGCAGATCCCGGGCGTCGCCGGTGCCTCCGTCGAGCGGTGGTTGCCTGGTACGCTCCGCATTCTCGTGTTGGAGGAGACCCCCGTGGCGTTGGCGATGCAGGACGATCGGCTCGTGCTGCTCGATCGCCACGGCAAGGTCCTCCCCTTCAATCCGTCGCGCGCGCCGACGTCGCTCCCGGTTGCCGATCGGGATTCGGCCACGGTGGCCCTCCTGTCGGCCCTGCTGCGCGCCGATCCTGAATGGTATGCCATCGTGGAGCGGGCACGGCGCGACGGCGGCGATGTCCTCCTGGAGGACGGAGCGCACCGCGTCCGGGTTCGCCCGGACGCCTCATTCGAGACCCTGCGCGGGATCACCAAGGTGCGCGATTACCTGCGGGGCGTGGAGCGCTCCTGGCGGGAGCTTGATGCCCGATTTGCCGATCGCGTCTTCGTGAAGGGGGGGGAGTCGTGACCGTCGCGGTGCAGCGGCTGGTCGCCGCGCTCGATCTCGGCAGCACGAAGGTCACCGCGATCATCGGCGAGGTCACCGGAGATTCCCGCTCGTGGGGGCTCCGCATTCTCGGAGTCGGGAGCGAGCGCTCAAGCGGCGTCCGTCGGGGCGTCATTCGCGACTTCGAGGAAACCGTGCGCGCCATCGCCAAGGCGATGACCGACGCCGAGCGCATCGCCGGGATCGAAGTCGGCACGGTCTATGTGGGGGCGGGAGGCGAGGGGATCGCGCAGCGCATCTCGCATGGGGTGGCCTCGGTGACCGGGAGCGAGATCCGCACCGCCGACCTCGCCCGCGTGAATGACGTCGCCTCGTCGGTCTCTTTCGGCCACGACCAGGAACTGCTGCATGCCATTTCCCTCGATTATCTCGTGGATGGCCAGCCTGGGTATGCGGACCCGATCGGCATGGCGGGCGAGCGGGTCGAGGCGGAGGTGTACATTCTGACGGCCCGGTCCAGCGCGCTGGCCCATCAGCGCAAGGCGATCGAGAAGGCCGGGTGGCAGGTGGGCGAGGTCGTCGTCGAGCCGTTGGCCGCCTCCTTGGCGGTCCTGACCCCGGACGAGCGCGAGATGGGCGCCGTTTTGGTGGATCTTGGCGGCGGGAGCACCTCTGTCGCCATCTTTCAGGGTGGCAAGCTCCGGCACACGGCGTCGCTCCGATTTGCCGGTGGCCACCTGACCTCCGATCTGGTCCACGGGCTGCGGGTCACGCAGGCCGAAGCGGAACGGATCAAGGAGCGCTGGGGGGCGGCCTACGAGCCGATGATCCCCGGCAACGAGATGATCGAGGTCGCCTCAGGCGCCGGGGTGGGGGCGCAGCAGGTGGAGCGCCGACTGATTGCCCATATCATGCACATGCGGCTGCAGGAAGTGCTCGAGCTGGCCTATGACGAAGTGGCCCGCGCGGGCTGGGCCATGGCGGGGCTGCCGAGCGGGGTCGTGGTGACGGGAGGGGGCGCTGCCGCCCCCGGGATCGTCGAACTGACCCGGGACGTCTTCGCGGCCCCCGTCCGAATTGGGGTCCCGGCCGATCAATTGCGGGGATTGGTGGACCAGGTGGCAGCCCCGGGCCTCGCGGTTCCGGTGGGTCTGGCCCTCTGGGGGGCCCGCCAGGTGGCACTGGGTGGCGGCTTCGGGGCAGGTGGCAAGGAGAGCCCGGCGGTGGGTCGGGTGCTGGAGCCGGTGCGGCGGTGGTTGCAGGACTTCTTCTGACCGACCCTCGGGGGGTGCGGCATGGCGGATGGAATGATCTTCGAGCTCGAGGAACAGTCGGCGCAGAATGCCCGGATGAAGGTGGTCGGCGTCGGCGGTGGCGGCGGCAATGCCGTCAACCGGATGATTGCTGAACACCTGACCGGGGTGCAGTTCATCTCGGTCAACACCGACGCCCAGGCGCTGGCGGCCTCCCGCTCAGACGTGAAGGTCCAGATCGGGAAGAAGTTGACCCGCGGGCTCGGGGCAGGCGCACGCCCGGAAATCGGCCGGCAGGCCATCGAGGAGAACCGCGATGAGGTTCTGGAGCATCTCCAAGGGGCCGATCTGGTGTTCATCACCTGTGGCATGGGTGGCGGCACGGGAACCGGCGCTGCCCCGATTATTGCACAGATCGCCAAGGACATCGGCGCCCTGACGGTCGGCATCGTGACCAAGCCCTTCCTCTTCGAGGGGCGGAAACGCATGAAGCAGGCGGAAATGGGAATCACCGAACTGCGGCGAAACGTCGACACGATGATTGTCGTACCGAACGAGAGGCTGCTTGCCGTGGTTGGGAAGGGGATCCCCTTTCAGGATGCCCTGAAGAAGGCCGACGAGGTGTTGCTGAATGCAACGCGGGGAATCGCCTCCCTGATCACCAGTACCGGGATTATCAACGTAGATTTCGCGGACGTCCGGACCGTAATGCAGAACGGCGGGGCGGCACTGATGGGGACTGGGGTGGCCAGCGGGGAGAACCGGGCCCTTGAGGCGGCGCAGCAGGCGATCTCGTCGCCGCTCCTCGACAACGTCTCGATCAATGGCGCGAGCGGCGTGCTGATCAACATCATCGGCGGCGAAGACCTCACCTTGGGCGAGGCGACGCAGATCAGCGGCATCATTCACGACGCCGTGGGCGATGAGGCGCAGATCATCTTCGGCGCGGGCAACGACCCGCGCTGCAATGGGGAGATCCGGGTGACGGTGATTGCGACGGGCTTCGACCGGGCGGTCACCGGCGAGCCCGTGGTGGAACGGAATGCGAACCCGCAGGTGCTCCCGTTCTCGCCGCGTCGGCAGCCGGGTGCGCCCGCGATGCCGAGTCAGACCGCGCCTCCGGCGGCGCAGCAGCCGTCGGCGCCGCCACCCCGCGCCGCACCGGCACCGCAACCGTTCGTTCGCCCGGTGCAGCCCACCCGGCCAGCAGCACCCGATGTGTCCGACATGGAAATTCCGACCTTCATCAGGCGGCAAATGGATTGATGCGCTACCGATTCCCACGATTTCCTCTGGCCGCGGCTGTCCTCGCGGCAGCAGCGCTCTTCACAGTTCGCGGCGAGTGGCCGTGGCAGCGCCTCTCCGACGTGCCGACCGCCGGTCCGATCGTCGTGAGCAGTCCGTTCCACGTGGTGCGCGACACGCTGCACCAGGGAGAATCGGTGGGTGCCTTGCTCGCGCGGCATGGCGTCGTCGGTCTCGATCTGTCCAGGCTCGCCACCGCGTTGTCGTTCGATCCGCGTCGGATGCGTGCGGGGCAGGAATTCGCCGTGCGCCGCAGCGGGAGTGACGACGAGGCGACGCAGATCGACTTCCGGGCCAGCCCCGACCAGCGGTTGCAGTTCATCCGCACCGCGAGCGGTGACTGGCGCGGTGAAGCGGTGCCGATCCGGTGGTCTACCGACACGATCCGCCTTGGCGCGACGATCCAGAACAATCTCTTCAGCGCCATCGACAACGAAGTCGGCGACGCCACCCTCGACGCCCGCGAGCGGGCCAATGTGGTGTACGCGCTGGCCGAGGTGTTCTCCTACTCGGTGGACTTTTCACGCGACATCCAGCCAGGGGATCGTTTCGGGGCCGTCATCGAGCGGCGGACCTCCGAGGAAGGCGAGACCCGTTTCGGCCGCGTCCTCGCGGGGGAGCTCTCGGTGTCGGGCAAGCCGATCAACGCGTTCAGCTATCGCAACGGTGGGCAGTTCGCCTTCTATGACGCTGAAGGCAATGCCCTGAAGCGCGCCTTTCTCGCCGCCCCGGTGGAGTTCCGCTACATCTCCAGCGGTCTTTCCCGCGGCCGCTTCCATCCGGTGCTCGGCGTCTTTCGGAAGCACGAAGGCATTGATTACGCGGCCAATACCGGGACGCCCGTCCGCGCGTCCTCCGAGGGCACGATTGTTCGCGCCGGCTGGGCCGGTGGCTATGGCCGCCTGGTCGAGATCCGGCACCGCAACGGGATCACGACCCGCTACGCCCACCTCTCGTCCATCAGTGGCAGGGCTCGGCCGGGTGCGCGGGTGAGTCAGGGCGATCAGATCGGCAACGTGGGGTCCTCAGGGCTCTCCAGTGGGCCGCACCTGCACTATGAATTCCGCGTCGATGGCGTCGCCCGCGACCCGCGCAGCATCAAGATGGGAACTGGTGCGCCCCTGCCACGCGGGGATCTGATCGCCTTCCGACAGGAGCGGGATCATCTCCGCGCGCTCCTCGCCTCGGGCCTCGCCCCGCTCGCCGGTCGCACGACCGCCGAGTAGATCCGGCACGCCCTCATGGATCTCTATCCCGCGATTGACCTGCGCGGCGGGCAGGTTGTTCGCCTCGCGCAGGGCGAAGCTTCCCGCACGACCATCTATCACGACGACCCGGTGGCGCAGGCGGAGCTCTTTCTGGCCGCGGGTGCCCGCTGGCTTCACGTCGTGGACCTCAATCGTGCCTTCGGCGACGGCGACAACGATGGGGCCATCGCGGAGATCGCCCGCCGCTTCGGTGATCGGCTCCGCATCCAGTTGGGTGGCGGCATCCGCGATGTGGCGCGCGCCGAGGCGGT
>JBBRGR010000048.1:0-8849 GCA_038223815.1 Gemmatimonadales bacterium | reverse complement strand
AGAGATCCCCCGCCACCAACACGGCATCCGGGCGCTCGGCGATCACGCCATCGACGGCCCGTTCGAAGGCCACACCAACGTCCACCTCACGCTGATTGCGCCCACGCGGCGTCAGCCGATGATACTGTCGGGCGCCGAGATGCAGGTCCGCGAGATGGGCGATCCGCATGAATCAGTAGGGGGCGAACGGGTCGTCGTCGTCGCGTGTCAACGGCGCGACGCCGCGCGGCGGATCGACGGGGAGGGCGACAATCGACCGTCGAAGACAGCTCCGGAAGAAGGCCAGCACCTCATCCGGGCGACGCTGCGTGGTGGCACCGATCGCGCGGCGCACCTCGTGGTCGGGGCGGCCGTCGATCGCGGCGCGGATCGCATCGCCGGGGATCGCCGGATCGAGCCGCCGCAGCCGCTGGACCACGGCTTCGGCGAACGGGAGATCCGCAGCGGGTGGGAAGCGTTCGAGTCCCTCACGGCCGGAAAGCGAGGCGGGGCGCGGGAAGCGCACGAACACGGGCTGGGTGAAGTGCGGATGCCGCACCAGCACCTCGCCCTTGGGAAGTGCCGCGAGTTTGGCCTTCACCGCTGGCGAGAACGTCGCGTAGCCCGGCAGCGCAAGCTCGTCGCTGTCCATCCGCCCATACACGGTCGTCCCGGCGTTTCCGGTCACCCGGCGCAGCACCTGCGAGCGGAACTGCTGGGCCGAGAAGAGCACCAGGCCGAGGTACCGACCCCGCTCCGAGAGATCGAGCAGCATCTTCTTGACATACGTCTCGGGCCCGTCGATCGGTGCGTACTTGTTCAGCTCATCCACGAAGACCACGATGTGGTCCACGCCGAGGTCGCGGCGCTCCAGATGCTCGCGCAGCTTCGAGATGACCCGGGCGAAGACGAGATCCTGTGCCAGCGGGTCGACACCCGCCACATCCACGACCGTGACCGAACGATCGCGGAACGCGCCCCAGGGGAGATCATTGGCCGGCCCGTCATCGGTCACCAGCCCCTTGGAGCGGGTCGCGATGTTGCCGAGTCGGTTGCGTACCTTGCGGATCGTGGCAGCATGATGCGTGCGCCAGACCTCACTGCCACGACTGCGCAGTTCGAGGAAGTCGAAGATCGCCCGGAAGAACTCGTCGAGATCCGCAAACGACAGGACTTCGAATGGCTCGCCGCGCAATTCGTCGGCTTCGAACCGCTTGCCCACCACCCGCTCGGCCAGGAAGTCGATGAACGCGCCTGCCTTCGCATCGACGTCGTCGCGATTCAGCAGCACTTCGGCGTAGTCGAGCACTTCGCGCAATCCCCACACCAGGGGCGCGACGCGATCGGTGATGGCGGGGTTGCTGCGCAGGGTATTGAGGTTGACGCCATCGGCCTTGTAGGGCGCGAAGATGGTGACATCCGCGAAGGGGGCCGCGTGCACGCCGAGGCGTCGGTAGAGCGCCAGATCGGCCTCGCCCAGGGGGGCGGGCTGATCGAGGAAGCAGAGATCCGGCCCCTTCACGTTGAAGCAGACGGCCGCCACGCTCCCCTTCGCCACCGGGAAGGTCTCGAAGAGGGACGTGAGCAGGAAGGACACGGCACTCGTCTTGGTGGCGAGGCCGGAGACGCCGGTGATGTTGAGGTGTGCCGCCTCCGGGCCGAGGAGGAACTCGGCGTCGAGCAGCACCGGGGCCGAAAGCCCGCCCCCGGTATACACGCCGATGGGGATGCCGGTCGAGGCGTCGTCGCGGACGTAGGCATCCATGCGGAGGGCGACGCGCACGTCCACGTCACTCGCGGCGACCACCGGACCGAACGGGACCGGCTGCATGGGTTCGTCCGGCAGTTGTCGCAGGACCGCCGCGCTCCAGAGGCGAATCTCGGCGCGCAGCGTGGGTTCCTCGCCGACCTGCGCCGGATTGCCATCGGCCCCGATCACGGCATCGAGCGGCCGTGCCAGGTCGGCGTAGGCATAGCCCTCGGTGACCACGCCAAAGACCACGCGACCCTCGCCCTCGACGCGCACGATGGCCCCGATGCCCAACACCGCATCGGTCGCGGTCCAGAAGTGGAATTGGTGCGGCGTACTGGGCCGCAATTCGGTCGCGACGACCCGTCCGAGAATCGCCACGTCAGCTTCCCTGCGCGCGCAGAAAGCGCGCGACGTCATGGATGCCATAGAGCAGGCGATCGGCGCGCGGATCCGCCGAGAGTGGCGCCCGCTCTGCCATCAGGTGCCGCGAGAGCTGGTCGACCTGGGCGCGCGTCGCGTCGGTTGCCGGGGCCTCGATGCGGACCAGGCCGTGGAAGAGGTCCCGACCCGCAAACGCGTGCAGGCGAAGCCCCCAGGCGAAGACCGGCGCAATCTCTCGGCTGCCGGGCTGGAAGAGCGAAGTCCGATGCCCGACCGGCAGCGTCAGGTAGCACTCCAGGTCCTCGCCTTCGAAGGGGAGTACGGCGTGACTCTTGACGATCCCGAGCATGCGGGGATCACTGCTCCACTCGGGGCTGACCGTCAGGGTCCCATCCACCAGCAGCCAGCAGGAGGGGTCGCTCCGACGGAACTGTCGCGCGACCGAAAGCTCCAGGGCGACGCGGCTGCGATCAACGAGCGCCTGCGCCCGATCGACGTCGCGAATCGGATGTGGCGGCTCCTCCCCCTCCAGCACGATCGTATCCTGCCCGTCCAGCGCCGACGCGAGTGCCCTCAGCGCTTCCGCCCGGGCAATCACGACGCGCCGCACGGCCTGCTGGGCAAGTGCCGTTCGGCGGTCGCGGCGCACCCGGACCGCCGAGCGCAGCACCGCGCCGATCGCCGGCATGGTGCCGATGTACCCGAGCAGCTCGACATGTTGGGTACCGTCGAGAAACGCGACCGGATCGGTCCAGGCCAGAGCCGGGCCAAGGGCGTGATGGCGCAAGGCCCCCTCCACCACACGACTCGGACGGAAGCCTGCCTGATCGCGCCAGCCGTGCGCGGACTCGGCCGCCATCGCGGCCGGACGGCCGCCGGCCAGCGCCAGACGGCGACGGAGCGGAGGAAACGCGCTATCAGGCATGCCGGGTCCTCACGCGCGTGTTCAGGTGAGGTCCGGCAGCGGAGGGACGTCCTCGAGCCAGAATCCGGCGAGCCGCTGCGCGGCATCGACCTCGACGACGAACCCGTTGGCGACCCGCACCGGCTCCACCGGACGACGCGTGCCGATCCGCAGATGGAAGAGCCGCTCGGAGGGGTCCGCGGCCACCGACACCGTCGTATCGAACTCCAGCGCCGAGGCCCCCCGACGCGCGGCGCGTGAAGGAATCACCACCTGCCCACGCCGGGCCTCGACGGGCACGGCCAGTCCCGGGAAATTGGTGATCTCGGGCCACACCACGACGTCGAGTCCACAGAGTATGCCACTCACCACGTCCAGCACGACGATCGAGCCCTCCTCGTCATTCAACTCGACCGTTCCCGTATAGCCGACGCCCGTGGCGCTGACCGCAAAGGATCCTCCGAGGATGTCGGTCTCCGACTCCCAGTGCCAGGCGAGCGTGGGAAGGTCGGCGGCGAGCGCGAGGACGTGAATCTCGAGCGCCATCAGCGCGGGACCGGATGCTCGGCCGTCAGTCGGGCCACGAAGCGCTCGAGCCGATCACAGGCGTCCTCAAGCTCGCGATCCGAGACCGAGTAGGAGAGCCGCACCCAACGATCATCGCCGAAGGCTGCGCCGGGCACAAGCGCGACGCCTTCTTCCTGCATCAGCCGTTCGCAGAAGCGCGAGCCGGTGAGACCCGAGGCGGGCGCCATGCCGTCCACGCGGAAGAAGAGGTAGAAGGCCCCGTGCGGCTCGACGTATTCGACGCCCGGCAACTGGTCGAGAAAGCGGGCGACCAGATAGTCACGGCGGCGGCGGAAGGCTGCCACCATCACGTCCACGTCGCGATCCACCGCCGGCGAGGAGAATGCCGCGGCGGCCGCCCACATCGCGGGGTGATTGGCTCCCGTCGTCACATGGGTCTGCAACGCCGCCATCGCCTTCACCACCTCCACCGGCGCATACGCCGCCCCGATGCGCCACCCCGTCATGGCATACGCCTTCGAGGCACCGTAGATCACGACGCTGCGCTCGAGGGTTGCGTCGTCGAGGTCGAAGAGTGATGCCGCGGGTCCAGCGCCGTAATTGATCCGCCGGTAGATCTCGTCACTGATCACCCAGATGTTGTGCTCGCCGGCCCACGCGGCGATCGCGCGCAGCTCGGCGAGGGTGTAGACGGCGCCCGTCGGGTTGCAGGGCGAGCAGAGGATGATGCCGCGTGTCCGTTCGGTGCGGTGCCGCTCCAGGTCCGCCACCGAGACCTTCAACCCCCATTCCGGATCGCCGGGCACCATGACGGGCGTCGCGCGGCAGAGATGCACGATCTGCGGGTAGGACACCCACGCGGGCGAGGGAATCACGACCTCGTCGCCTGCGCCGAAGAGCGTGAAGCAGGCATTGAAGAGGGACTGCTTGGAGCCGTTGCTCACGACCAGGCGATCGGGGTCCACGGGGCGGTCACCGCTCATCGTCGCGAGGGCGCTGGCCATCGCCCGGCGCAACTCGGGAATGCCGACGTTCGGGGGGTAGCGCGTCTTCCCCGCCTGAATGGCCGCGATCCCCCCCCCCCCCCCCCCCCCCCCCCCCCCCCCCCCCGGCTCGCCCACGCCCAGATCGAGCACATCCTCGCCCGCGGCCTTGCGCCGCTTGGCCTCGTTGCTGATGGCGACCGTCTCGGAAGCCTTGAGGTGCGCCAGATTGGCGGAGGGGACAAAACGCATCAGCGGGTCCGGGATCGGGGAGACGTTGGAGGAATGTGGAAGTTACCCAGACGCTCGGTCCCCCCACCAGCGTGCCGTCCCGCTTTGCCCATGGTGAGCTTGGGACTATTTTCGACACGGTTCAGGTCGGCAATTTTGACAATCGAGGGTCCGGTGGCGACTTACGAGGAGTGGCAGCTGGGGACGGCCGTGGCGGCTGGCCTGGAGCAATTGGGGTGGATGGCGGATGACGCCGAGGTGCGCGAACTGGTTCCCTCCGTCGCGCGCGGCACCAACGTCGTGGTGGTCCTCCCGCCAGCACCCGCGTGGGCGGCGCCCATGGTTGGGGCGTTGACCGGTGTCCTGGCCGCGCACGGCGGCCGGGTCCTCGTCCTCTCGGCACCCGCGCTCGTCGCGGAGTGGGGGGCCACCTTCGCTGCCGTGGCGGGCACCAGCGGGCTCCGCATCGAGGCCGCCCGTGGCCCCGCCCGCGCCGCCCGCCGCATCAAGGCCGACGCCGTTGATGTCCTCATTGCGTCCCCCGATACGGCCCTCGCTCTCCATACCCGCTCCGCCCTGGATCCGGACCGGATCAGCACGGTCGTGATCGCCTGGCCTGAGGGGTGGGACGCCGAGGAGGCCCTCCTCGTCCTCCTCCAGGATCTCCCGAAGGACGCCCAACGGATCGTCCTGACGGCGGACGCTGGCCAGAGCGCCAACCTCGTGGAGCGCTACGCTCGCCGCGCCACGATCATCGGCGCGCCCGCCGAGTCCGCGGAAAGCGCGCCGGTCACGGCCGTGCGCACGCTCCCGACGCCCTGGGCGGGCCGCGCCGCCGCGGTCGCCGCACTGCTGGAAGCCACCGATCCGCAGCGCGTCACGATCTGGACCGCCGATACGCGCGATCACGCCACCCTGCAGGCCGCCCTTGGGGGTCTGGCCGAGGATGTGGCCGTGCTCGCCCGTGGCGTGCCGGACGGCGGCAGCATCGTCTGTTACGACCCGCCGTCGCTCCACGCGCTGCGTCAACTGGTTGACGTCGGCGACGTCACGCTGCTGGTTGCCCCCGGCAGTGAGGTGTACTGCTCCCGGCTGGCCGCGACCCGTCGGCCGGTGATCACGGAATCGGCCACGACCGCGCTGCTTCAGCGGGATGCCTCGCTCCGGGCCCAAGTGGTCGCCAGGCTCGACGACGGCCCGGACCATGCGGCCCTTTATGCCCTCGGGCCGCTCTTCGAGCGCTGGGAGCCACAACAGGTCGCGGCGGCCCTCTTCCGGCTCTGGCAGGATGATGTGCGCGCCAAGCGCCCGGCGGACGCCCCGGCGGCCCCGACCATCACCCCTGTGGGCGGGGTGCATACGACCCGAGTGTGGATCGGCGTCGGCAAGAAGGACGAAGCGACGGTCGGTGACATCGTGGCGGTGCTGGCCCGAGAAGTCGGGCTCGACCGGACGCTGATCGGTCGGGTGGACCTGCGGGACGCGTTCACGCTGGTCGAGGTGCCGACCACGGAAGCGGAGCGGGTGGCACTCAAGCTGGTCGGACTGACGGTGCGGAAGCGCAAGTTGTCGGCGCGCGTGGATCGGGGCACGACTGGGGCGCCGGGGGCGTCACGCGGCGGCGGGAGCGGCGGCTTCTCGCGCGGGGGCGCGGGCGGCGGCCGACCGCCGTTCAGGCCGAGGAGCTGAAACGCCGACGGGCCGCCCAGCGGGGCGGCCCGTAGTCCGACGTGACAGCAACGAGCGGACTGGGTTACTTGGCCTTGTTGACGAGGTCCTTCAGGCCCTTGCCCGGACGGAACGCCGGAACCTTGGAAGCCTTGATCTTGATGGTGGCGCCGGTCTGCGGATTGCGACCTTCACGCGCGGCCCGCTTGCGGACCTCGAAGCTGCCGAAGCCGGTGAGCGCCACGGCGCCGCCCTTCTTCAGTTCCTTCGCGATGAGACCGTCGGTCGAGAAGAAGAGGTCCACGATCTCGCCGGCATGCGCCTTCGAGGTGTCGAGGGCCTTCGCGACGGCCTCGATGAGCTCCATCTTGTTCATTGCTGACTCCTTGCAGAGAGGAAACGAATGGGATCCTGCCGCGGGTCAGAGTGACCCGACCGCCGAGAATATGGGAGCCGTGCGCGAAACTCCGCAAGATGCGCGGCCTTCCCGACCCCGCTTCGCCGGATCCCGCACCGGGCAAGGATTTGCCGTGATCACCCCCTTGACGAATCGCCCATGACTCTGCACCACCGATCGGGACGCCTCGAAATTGTCGCCGGCGTCATGTTCAGCGGGAAGAGCGAGGAGCTCATTCGGCGCGTGCGCCGATCGCTGATTGCGCACAAGCGCGTCCGGGTGTTCAAGTCCCATCTGGATGCCCGGTATGAGGGGCTGTTCCGCGTCTCGTCGCACACCGGCGTCGCCCTGGAAGCCTTGCCAATTGACCGTTCCGACGAGATCCTCCGCCTCGTGGGCGCCCCGGACGCGGTGGATGTCGTGGCGGTGGACGAGGCGCAATTCCTCGATGCCGGCATCGTCGAAGTGGCCACCCATCTGGCCGAGCGGGGGGTGCTCGTCATCCTCGCGGGGACCGACACGGACTTCCGCGGCGAGCCCTTCGGGATGATGGGACATCTGATGGCCATCGCGGAATCGGTGACCAAATTGCAGGCGATTTGCGTGATCTGCGGCGACCTGGCCTGTCGCAACCAACGCCTGGTGGACGGCCGCCCGGCCCGGTGGAACTCCCCCGTGGTGATGGTCGGCGGGGCCGATTCCTACGAGGCGCGATGCCGGGGCTGCTTCCAGATGCCGCGCCGTGACGAGGACCAGGTGCCGCTCCTGTGACGCGGGTCGTCGCTGTGACCGGGAACGTCGCCGCAGGCAAATCGACGGTGGTCCAGCTCTTCCGAGACTGGGGCGCCGTGATTTTCGACGCCGATGAAACGGTCCGCCTCCTCCAGCGCCCGGGCGAACCGGTGTATGCCGAGATCCTGGCGCACTTTGGCCCAGGAGTGCGTCGTGCCGATGGCGGGTTGGACCGCGCGGCGCTCCGCGACCGGATCCTCGCCCATCCGGCGGAACGTGACGTGCTGGAGCGGATCGTCCACCCCGCGGTCGAGGCGCGACGCGAGGCCGCGCTGGCGGCCGCCCGGGAGCGCGGTGTCCGCCTTGTCATCGCCGACATCCCCCTGCTCTTCGAATCGGCGGACCCCTCGGCGTACGATGGCATCGTTCTCGTGGACGCTCCCGAACCGGAGCGTCGCCGTCGCCTCATGATGGACCGCCGCCTCTCCGCGGCGCATGCCGAGCAATTGATCGCGGCGCAGATGCCGGCCGACGCGAAGCGCGTGCGCGCCACCTGGATCATCGACAACGACGCCGACCGCGCGACCCTGATCGCCCGGAGCCGTGCCGTCTGGGACGCACTCACCGCATGACACGCTTCGTCTGGTCCGACCTCGCGCCACGACCGGCCTGGCAGCAGATGGCCCTCGACCACGCCCTGCTCGACCGCGCCGAACGCGACGGCACGACCGTGCTTCGGGTCTACACCTGGGACCTGCCGAGCCTGTCTTTCGGCGCCAACGAAGCGGCGACCACGAGCTGGGACCGCGACCGCCTGGAGCGGGAGCTGATGCCGTGCGTCCGGCGTCCCACCGGGGGCCGCGCGGTGTGGCACGCGCCCGATGACCTCACCTACGCCATCACCGGCCCGCTGAGCGAGTTCGGCGGGCTCAGGCCCGCCTACGAGACGATCCACACGCGTTTCGCCGCGCGTCTGACCGGGATCGGACTGGCAGCGACCCTGGCGCCACCCCCCGACGCGATTCCTGGGCTGGAGGCGGGGGCATGCTTCGACGTGGCGGTCGGGGGCGAGATCCTGCAGGGCGAGCGCAAGATCCTCGGGAGCGCACAGGTGGCGCAGGGGACGGCGATGCTCCAGCATGGCGCCGTGGCGCGCGCCGACCGCTTGCCCCACCTCGAGCGGTTTCGCGTGCGCGGTCGGATGGACGCGGTGCCGGCAGCGGTCCCGACGCTTCCCCCCGTCCTGATTCTGGCGGGGGCCCTCCTGCGCGACTGGCTCGATGATGGCGCGGA
>JBBRGR010000047.1:0-8879 GCA_038223815.1 Gemmatimonadales bacterium | reverse complement strand
TCTTGCGCTCCATCCGCCCGGCATCGTGCCACGGCTTCCCCAGCTCGCCGCCGCCGCGGATGTGCGCGATTGCCACGACGACCCCGCGCTCGAGCAGGGAGAGCCGGTTCGACGAGAAGGAGGCCGGATAGGGATAACCATAGGCCCCGTAGCCGTGGAGCAACCCAGGTGCCGTCCCGTCTTCCGGGAGGTCCGCGCGTCGCACGAGCGAGATCGGCACCAGCGTCCCATCAGGCGCCGTCGCGTGGATGCGGCGCGAGACGAAGCGCGTGGCGTCATAGCCGCCGACCACCTCCTGCTGCTTGAGGAGCGTCCGCTCGCGCGACTCGAGATCGTAGTCCAGCACCGAGGACGGCGTGACCAGCGACTGATAGCCGTACCGATAGATCGTTGCATCGAATTCGGGGTTGGCGTGTGGATGGCACTCATAGGCCGGCTCGGGAAACGCGATCCGATGCATGCTCCCGTCGAGCAGGCGGTGCACCGCGATCTGCGGCACCCCGTCTTCGCGCTCGTGCACGATTACGTGGTCCCGGAAGCACTCGACCCCTTCCAGCATCACGGCATCCCGATGCGGCAGCACCTCGATCGCCTCGCGGAGTTCCCCACCCGATGTCGGCAACGTGACCAGGCGAAAGTTGCGGCCGGTGTCATTGATGCGAACGTAGAAGTGATCACCGTGATGGTCGAGGTCGTATTCACGCTCGGCCACGCGCGGGAGCACCACGCGCCACGGCCCCGCGACCCCGGCGCGACGGACCTGTGCCTCCGATGTCGTGTGGCTCCCGCTGAAGATCACCAGCCAGTCGCGGCTGCGCGTCCGCGCGACGCCCACGTTGAAGGCCTCATCTTCCTCGCGAAAGAGGAGCGTGTCGTCTTCCGGGCCGAACCGGTGCTGCCACACCTCGCACGAACGCTTGGTCTCCTCGTCCTCAATGCCGTAGAGCAGCGCGGTTCCGCCCGCATCCCACGCCACCGATGTGACGCGCTCACGCCGGAGCGGCAGGTGCGCACCGGTCCGCAGATCCTTGACCACGAGCGTGTACTGCCGGTATCCCGTGTCATCCGTGCTGTACGCCAGCAGCCATCCATCGTCGCTCACCGCCATGTCACCGAGTGACATGAAGGACTTCCCGTCCGCCAGCAGATTCAGATCCACGAGGACGACCTCCTCTCCCTCCGTCGCGGAGCCACGCCGCCGACAGTGGATCGGGTACTGCTGCCCTTCCTCGGTGCGCGTGTAGTACCACCAGTCGCCCTTGCGGTAGGGGACCGAGAGGTCGGTCTCGCGGATCCGGCCGAGCATCTCGCGATAGAGTTGCTCCTGGAGCTCGGCGGTCGGTGCCAGCCACGACTCGGCCCAGGCGTTCTCCGCCTCCAGATACCTGCGCACGGCAGGGTCGTCCTTCTGCCGAAGCCAGCCATACTCGTCGGTGAGCGTTTCGCCGTGGCGGACGACGGGCGTCGGGTGGCATGCGGCGACTGGTGGAGCGAGCGGATCGGGCACGGGGGACTCGAGGGTGAACGGTGAAAAGTGAACGGCGAACGGCAAACGGCGAAGAGCATGGCGGGCTGAGCCCGTTCGCTGTTCGCCGTTCGCTGTTCGCTGACTCATGGAGGCGCAGGGAATCGAACCCTGGTCCGAATCAATTTCCGGGACCGCGTCTACGTGCGTAGGCTCCGCTTCGAACTTGGCGCTGGGCCGGTGCCGAGCCGACCTTCCCAACGTTGACCTCCTGACGTCTCGCTTCCGGTGTCGGAGGACCACCAGTCGCTATTCCGGATTAATGATTCCGATCAGAACGCCCCGGACGGGCTTTCCTCTCGGAGGTGCGAAGCGAACTACTTAAAGCTCAGCTTACGCAGCCATCGCCAGATCAGTGTTGGCAATTGTGTTGTTTTCCGAAGGGATTATCCAGGACCCCGGACCTGGGCACGCGGCGATGCCTTCTATCAACCCGTCGAAGCCGATCGCCCCCGTCCCCGAAGAGTAGCCGAAGGGGATCGGAATGGCAAGCCGCCGGCGCCCGGTGGGCCCCTACTGGAGTCTCTCGCCCAAAGGATGGATATTGTGGGGCCTCCTGCCACCCTCGGTCAGTTCGGCTCTCCATCCCCACGCCCCCCGGGTCCCCATGCGCCTCGCCGTTATCACCCTGTTGCTTGCCGCCCCTCCCCTCTCCGCCCAATCCCTGCCGCTGCGCCAGTCGACGCTCGACGCCTCTTCGCGTGATGTCTCGCTTCGTGTCCCGCTCGATTCGACGGTCGACGCCCGCTGGCTCGGGATTGCCCCCGGAGCGCCGCGCTGGGCTCTCGATGGCAAGTGGGTCTACTTCTCCTACGACACCCTCGTCCGCCCCGCGGATCCGATCGCGCCAGAACCGACCTGGTTCCGTGTGTCACGGGACGGCAAGAAGCTGGAAGCGGTCGACCGCGAGACGGCAACGCGCATCCCGATCGGCGTGCAGTGGACCCGCGACGGCAGTCGCGGCGTCTGGAGTGCGCGGAACGAGCTGCGTATCTGGGAGCGTGGCAAGGGAGAGCGGCTCCTCCGCGTGGGGCTTGGTGGGGGCGGCTTTGGTTGGTCCGAGGACGAATCGGAACTGCGCTTCCAGCGGAATGGCGACCTCTTCTCCCTCAATCCGAGCACCGGGATCGAACGCCAGCTCACGCGCACCAGCGTCAAGTACGAGGCACCCAAGGACAACAAGAACGCCGCCGCACTGAAGAAGGATCAGCTCGAGATCTTCGACTTCGTCAAGCGCCGCAAGGAACAGCAGGACTCGGCGAAGGCGCGGGCTCAGCGCGACCGCATTCCGATGCCAGCGGTCGTCCTCAAGCCCAAGAAGGACGACACCATCAGCGATCTGGCGATCACCCCCGACGGCAAGTACGTCAGCTACATCGCCACCCCGAAGATCGAGGAGGGCTCGACACTCTTCAGTGACTACGTCAACGATTCCGGCATCGTGCTCTCGCGGACGTCACGCGCCAAGGTCGGCGCTCCGCTGGCGCAGAGCCGCGCGGCGATCATCGCAGTGGACCCGATGGCTGAGCCGGACAGTGTGGCGATCACCTTCGTCGACACGGCAGGCTTTGGCAAGCCGGTCCGCTCGACCGAGCTGCAGTGGAACCGGCAGGGGACGCGGTTGATCGCCGAGTTCGCGTCGCTCGACTACAAGGATCGCTGGATCGTCCTGGTCGATCCGGCGACCGGCAAGCCGCTGAAGACGCTCGATCACCAGCACGACGATGCCTGGCTGCTCGAACCGCGCGGCCTCACCTGGATGCCGGACGGGGAGCATTTGGCGCTCCGGACCGAGGACACCGGCTGGGACCACCTCGTGCTGGTGGCGATGGACGGGACGCGCCGCGCGCTGACGAGTGGCGAGTGGGAGGTGCGGTCTGCGTCGCTCTCACGCGACGGCATGTGGTGGACGCTTTCGACCTCGGAGGCGCACCCGAGCGAATTGCACCTCTATCGGATGCCTGCCGAGGGTGGCCTCCGCACCCGCATCGACAACCTCGGCGACGGTGAGGTCACCGCAATCTGGTCACCGGCCGAAGACGCCGCCGTGCTCCGGTGGAGCACGCCGAAGGAGCTGACCGACCTCTACCTCCTGCCGACACTCAAGGCCGTGCCAACCCGCCTGACGCGGAGCGGCACCGACATGTTCTTCCAGCTCGCCTGGCCGACGAGTGATTTCGTGACCTTCAACGACGACCAAGGGAAGCCGGTGTGGGCGCGAGTCTATCGCCCCGCAACGCAACACACCAATCGGCCGGCCGTGATGGAGATTCACGGCGCGGGCTACGCGCAGGGCGTCCACAAGACGTTCTCGGGCTCTGGCGCCCACGGCGGCTCGCTGTATGCCAAGCACCTCACTGATCTCGGCGTGACGTACGTGGTGCTCGACTATCGCGCGAGTGCCGGCTATGGGCGCGACACGCGGACCGCCGTCTATCGCTCCATGGGAGACCGCGACGTCGCGTCCGCCGTGGCGGCGGTCCCGTTCCTGCGCACCCAATACAACGTCAACCCGGACCGCATCGGCCTTTACGGCTGCTCCTATGGCGGCTTCTTCACGCTGATGGCGCTCTTCAAGCACCCGGGCGTCTTCAAGGGGGGCGTGGCACAGTGCTCCGTGACCGACTGGGCGCACTACAACCACTGGTACACGGCCCGGATCCTGAACGGGGCCCCTGCGAGCGACTCCCTTGCCTACCGTGCATCGTCGCCGATCCATCACGCCGCCGGCCTCCAGGACCGACTGATCCTCCAGCACGGCCTGGTCGACGGCAATGTGCAGTATCAGGATGCCGCGCGCCTCGCGCAGCGCCTGCTCGAGCTCGGCAAGGATTTTGACTTCGTCACCTACCCCATCGAGGCGCACGGCTGGCAGAACAGCTGGTCCAAGCGCGACTCGCAGCGGCGGATGCAGAAGTTGTGGGAGGAGGTCCTGCTGAACAGGTAGCGAACGGCGATCAGCGGATAGCGAACGGCGGACGGCGATTCCTGCTGTTCGCCGTTCGCGCTTCGCCGTTCGCGGTCAGCCCCCCAGCCACCCCTTCCGTCGAAACCACACGAAGATCCCCGCCGAGACGCCGACCATGAGCAGCAGCACCGCGGGGTAGCCCCAGGGCTGCGCCAGTTCCGGCATGTGCAGGAAGTTCATCCCGTAGATGCCGACGATGAAGGTCAGCGGCAGGAAGAACGCGGAGAACACCGTGAGCACCCGCATGACGTCGTTGTTGCGGTGCGAGGCCACGGCAAGGTGCACCTGCTGCAGGTTGTTGGCTTCGTCGAGCAGCTGGTCGGCCCAGAAGAGCAGCGCCTCGACCGATTCCCGGACGTCCTGATAGAGCGGCTCGGCACGCTCCGCCTGGGGCACGAGGCGGTTGATCACCTGGCTGCTCTGCCAGAGGATGCGCCGGATCAGCGAGATGCGGCGCTTGAGGTGGTGCGCACGCTCCAGCGAGGGAGGATTGCCGCCATCAAACAGTGCCGCCTCGATCTGGTCAATCGTGGCCTCCGCGCTCTCCAGGGGCGTCTCGTAGGACGTGAGCACGTTGTTGCCGAGCCCGAAAAGCAACAGGGAGAGCGTGCATCCCTCCCCTTCGGTCCCCCCGCCGAAGCGCGCCCGCAGCGTGGCCACCTCTTCGAGGTCCACCCGATGCACCGTGTGGGCAAAGTCCGGCCGGAAGAAGATCGCCACCTTGCGGGTGAGTTCCTGGATCGACGACGCATCGTCCGTGGCCGCGTTGTCGTGGGCGCGGAGGATGAGGAAGGTGGCGTCGCCGATCTTCTCGAACTTCGGGAGGTGCTCGGGATCAAGGCAGTCCTCCACCACGTTCGGGTGGAGGTCATAGCGTCGTGCCAGATCCTGCAGATCCAACCGCGACGGGCCAACCACATCGAGCCAGGTGAATCCCTCCCGCTCGACGACCGTGTGGAGGGTCATGCCGCCGTGACGAGCGATTCGCGGTGGAGGTAGTCGGCAAAGATCTGCTCGGCGTGCGCCAGCGTCTCGACCTGGAAGAGCTTGCCGCGCAACGCTGTCGCCGCGTGGAGCCCTTTGGTGTACCAGCCGAAGTGCTTGCGGAACTCGATCATGGTGTGGCGCGTGTCGCCCTGGAGCCGAAGGGCAAGGCGAGCATGCTCGAGGGCCACGGCGAAGCGCTCCGCGGGGTCAGGTGCGGCGGGGCGCTCCTCGCCGTTGAGCAGCGCCCGCGCGTCGCGGAAGAGCCAGGGATTCCCGAAGGAGCCGCGGCCGATCATGATCCCCGCACAGCCCGTGTGCTGGTGCATGCGGAGGGCGTCCTCGGCCGTGACCACGTCGCCGTTGCCGATCACGGGCACGTCCAGTGCCTCGACGACACAGGCAATGTCGTCCCAGTTTGCCTTGCCGGTGAACATCTGCGTCCGTGTCCGCGCGTGCAGGGTGAAGGCCGTCGCGCCGGCGTCCTGCATCCGGAGCGCAATCCCGACCGGGTCACGCGACTCCTCCGACCAGCCGCTGCGCGTCTTCACGGTCACGGGCAGATGGGTCGCCGCCACGCAGGCCCGGATGATGTCATCGACCATGTTCATGTCGCGGAGGCAGCCGGAGCCGCCGTTCCGCTGAACGACCTTCTTGACCGGGCAGCCGAAGTTGATGTCGATGAAATCGGGGCCGTAATGCTCGGTCACGAGCGCCGTGGCGTGCGCCATGGCGTCAGCGTGGGCACCGTAGATCTGGATCCCGATCGGCCGCTCGACCTCGTCGAACTCCGCCCCTTCCAGCGTGGAGGAGATCCGGCGGCGGATCGCCTCGGCATTCAGGAACTCGGACAACACGACATCCGCCCCCAGCCGCCGAGAAATTCGGCGGAAGGGTGGCTCCGAGACCCCGGCCATGGGGGCCAGGAAGAGCGGAACGTGGTCGGTGCCGGTCGGATACGGGAACTGCATCCTGCAAAGCTAAGGAGCTGGCCGCCCAGATGGGAGTCCCGAACCGCCCTCCTTCTGGCCCGGAAATTGACAGAACCGAGGTCGCGCGTAGCTTCACAAGTTGCAAGACGAGACGGCCTCAGGCTCCCTACCAACATCTCATCTCCATTGGCGGATTGCATGCGCAAGGCACTTCGTGGGCTCGGTATCTGAGGCCTGCTCTTCATCGCCACCACAGCAATTTCCGCGATGACGCCCGCCACCGGGTCGTGTGACCAAGGACAGTGTGATCTTCGTTGTTCCTGTGTCAAGACGGGCAATGCCCAACGCTCAGGAGGGGGTTCGGCATGCGCGAGCCCCCTCTGCGAAAAAATCTGGATCGGGGAGTGAATCGAGCTGCCGGGACTTGGGGCGTGCTGCTACTGGTGTCCTGTCAAGCCACCGACAGGCAAGCGACACCAGCATATCTCGACCCTCTGCCGGACCTTGCAACACCGATCCGTCAAGTCACCGAGTTGGTGTGGGACACGGTGTTCACCATAGGGGGAGACGAAGGGGATACTCTGCTCCTCGTCCCTGGTACGCTGGGCGGTGGCCGAGACCGAATCGCGGCCTTCGACTACGGCGACAACCGGATCAAGCGGTTTGACCTGTCCGGAAGACTTGCATGGGCCGCAGGGGGGACCGGGTCCGGGCCCGGGCCCGGGGAATTCGAGGGCAACTTCGGACTGCAGGTGGACCAGCGCGGCTTCGTCTGGGCTGCCGACCCGAACGTGTCCCGATTGACGGCACTCGACGACACCGGCGGCATTGCAGCAAGCTTCCCGCTCCCCGTGGAAGCGGTTGCCGGGCTGGCGATTGTAGACGGGCACCCGGTTGCCATCTCCAGCAGCGCGACAGCATTCCTGCTACTTCTCGGACCAGACGGCACAATCCTCCAACGCGAAGCACCGCCGGCACTCCTGCGGACACTCCCGACTTTTGCCAGAAGCGTCATCGTTGCCTCATCGGGCGGGAACGTTTGGGCCGTGGCATTCCCATACGGCAACCTCTTCTTCGTCTACTCGGGAACGACCCTCCGCTGCGCAGGCACATTGGTCACAGGATCCACGTTTCCGATGACGGGACTCCGCGACCCGGCATTCTCTGTTGCTGCAATTGCACTCCGCGATACCGTCGTCGTCATGCTGGCCAACGGCGGAGGCGAAGGGCGCCTGCGTCACCTGGACAGCTACTCCCTTGGCAAGTGCGCATACCGGGAGAGCTGGGCATTGCCACGTCGCGATTCCGCGATGGCAATCGCCGGCTCGCTGTTCGCGTTCGAATCCCATGGCCCGGTTCCGCGCATTGTTGGGCTTCGCATGCGGAAACCCTGACGCGCGCTCGAACCAACCGCTTCTCTCTTGATCTTGCGATGCCAGCCGTTAGCCTTCCGCCATGTCCCTCCACGATTTCTTCGCTGCCGATGCCATCGATCTCGCCCTGACCGTGCCGGACCGCGCAGCGGCCCTCGCCGCAGCGGTGGGCCTCCTCGGCCTCGAAACCAAGGCCGCCGAGACCCTGCTCAGGGTCCTGACCCGGCGGGAGCAGATGGGCTCGACCGGGATGGGGCGCGGCATCGCGATCCCGCATTGCCGCTCCCTCGTGGTCCCGAGGCTCCGGTTGGCCTATGCCCGCCTCACCCAGCCCCTCCCCTGGGACTCGATCGACGGAAAGCCGGTGCACCACATCTTCCTGATCGTGGCACCGCCGCTCGAAGTCTCCAATCAGTACCTGCCGACGCTCGGACAGCTCGCCGGCTTCGCCAAGGAGCCCGGCAATCTCGAGCAGCTGGAGGTGGTCACGACGGCGGAGGAGTTTCTGGAGTTGTTCGGGACGAGAAAGTCATAGGTCGTACGTCGCCCGAGCGGTCCTTCGACTTCGTCCGCGTTGCGGACTTCGCTCAGGATGACAGGGCTGACGCAGGACCTACGACTTCCGCCCTTCCCCCTACTCCCACTCAATCGTCGCCGGCGGCTTGCTGCTCACGTCATAGACCACGCGGCCCACACCGGCGACTTCGTTCGAGATGCGATTGCTGATGTGCGCCAGCACGTCGTGGGGAAAGGGGAACCAATCGGCCGTCATCCCGTCGCGTGACGTGACCGCGCGCAAGCCGACGACCTGATCGTAGCTGCGCTCATCACCGGTCACGCCGACGGAGCGGATGGGCAGCAGCACCGCGAAGGCCTGCCAGATCTGGTCGTACAGGTCGGCGGCGCGGATCTCCTCGATGTAGATCGCATCGGCCTTGCGGAGCAGATCAAGCTGCGGCCGGGTGATCTCGCCCAGAATCCGGATGGCGAGGCCGGGGCCAGGGAACGGATGCCGGCCGACCATCTCCTCCGGCAGACCGAGTTCACGTCCGACCTGGCGCACCTCGTCCTTGAAGAGCTCACGCAGCGGCTCGATG
>JBBRGR010000046.1:0-8901 GCA_038223815.1 Gemmatimonadales bacterium | reverse complement strand
GGCGAACAGCCACGTCCCCGGCGGCATCGGCTTCTTCCAGATTGGCGGCGGCATCGCCGGCGACTTCCCCATCTGCGTCGTCCCGATGCTCCATCAGGACCTGCAGCGCGACGACATTCCGGTCTGGGGCTACTTCTGCCAGATCTCCGACAGCACCACCAGCTACGGTTCGTACTCCGGCGCCGTCCCCAACGAGAAGATCACGTGGGGCAAGCTTCGTGCGGATACGCCGAAGTACATCATCGAAAGCGACGCGAGCATCGTGGCGCCGTTGATGTTTGCGTTGGTGTTGGGATGGTAAGGCAGCGAACGGCGAGGGGCGAACGGCGAACAGCGGGTGCCCCGCGAGTGTCATCCTGAGCGAAGCCCGCGCAGCGGGCGGAGTCGAAGGACCTCTGTCCACGCGCTCGGATCGAGGTCCTTCGACTCCGCAGCCGTCCCGGCTGCTTCGCTCAGGATGACAACGTGCGCGTTAGGTGCTGTTCGCGGATCGCCGTTCGCCGTTCGCTATCCTCAGTTCGCCGTTCACTTCTTCGGCCGCATCCACCTTCCACCCCACCGCACGCAACCTCTCGTAATCCGCCGTCATGCCGTCGGCGGCAATCTGCCCGGCGCGCAATGTCATCAGGTCGAGTCGCAGCGTTTCGAGACCCATGACCGCGTCGGCGCTGTGCGGGTCCGCGCGGTCGAGTGCGCGTGCTGACAGCGCATCGATCAGCGCCGGCACCTCGGCCAGGAGCTGCTGATCGCCCGGGCGGAGTTGCGCGTAGAGCGCGTGGATCGCGCCGCCGAGCACCATGGCGGTCGGCTCCCCTGATGTCGCGGCTTCCCGCACCGTGCCTTGGCCGAAGGTGGCGATGGCCCAGAGCCCCTTCCCCACGCGGGTGCCCAGGAAGCGACCCCACCACGACCCCTTCACGTCGTGCAACTCGAGCAACCGTCGCACGGCCACGACCGGTGCGACCAGCGCCAGCAGGATCATCGGGATCGTGAGCACGTTGTTGATCCGGACCGTTCCCATGATCCCGATGAGGGTGGCCACGAGGCCAAGCCCACTCACCGCCGGTCCCCGATCCCACAACCCACCCAGACGACCGATCGCAGGACGCGACATCACCTCCGGCTCCGCATCGTGGGCGCGAATCGCGCGCCGCGCCGCGTCCCGCGGATAGCCCGACCTGGCCAACCGACGGATGGTGCCGCCTTGCAGCCAGAGCAGGAGGAGCGCGAACCCCGCACCGAGCGAGGCGACCATGTAGAAGAGGAAGCTCTCGAAGCCGAAGAAGCTCTGCGGGATGAACGCGTCGATGGCGAGTCCGGCGAATCCTGCGCTGATGGCACCGCCAAGCACCACGGCAAGCTGGTCGCCCTGCGTCACTGCCTCCCGCGCAAAGCGGCGCAACGGGACCGGCAGGCTCGGCGCCAGAGCACGCGCCGATTGCAGCGCGCCGGCAAACTCCTCCACCGTCGCCCAGCGCGCTCCGGGGTCGCATCGGATGGCGCGATCAATCGCATCCGCGGCAGCGGGTGAGAGCGCGGGTACCAGGGTGCGAAGCGGCGGCGCCTCGCCCGTGCCCTGCTGCGCGAGCAATGCCATCCCCTCGGCGCCTTCGAAGGGTCGCCGTCCGGCCAGGGCGTAGTACGCCGTGACCCCGAGGGCGTACACATCCGCGCGCACGTCGGCGCCCCCGCCGTCGGCCTGCTCAGGACCCATGTAGTGCATCGTTCCCATCGCGGTGCCCACGGGCGTGGTGCCCTCACCGAAGGCGGCGATGCCGAAGTCCATCACAATTGCCCGATCACTCCCCTCCTCGAGGAGGATGTTGTCGGGCTTGATGTCGCGGTGGATGACGCCGCGCGCGTGGGCATGGGCGATCGCCCAGCTCACCTCCTGCACGATCCGAAGCGCCTCACGCACTGCGAGTGCACCGCGCGTCCGGAGTCGCTCGCCGAGCGTCTCGCCGGGCACGTATTCCATGACAAAGAAGAGCAGCGATTCCTGAGCGCCCACGGCGTGGATCGAGACGATGTGCGGGTGGGAGAGCTGCGCGGCGGTCCGCGCCTCGCGGAGGAAGCGCTCCCGCAGGGTCGTGTTGGTCGCCAAGGCGGGTGGCAGGAGCTTGATCGCCACCAAGCGGTCGAGAGCCACCTCACGGGCCAGAAAGACGACCCCCATCCCGCCTCGCCCAAGCTCCCGGTCGAGGGAATAGCGACCGGCGACCTGGCGCTGGAGCGCGAGGAACTCGGGGGATGGGGTGTTTTCAGGTTGAAACATGAGGGACCTACGGGGGGGGACTGAGTGTGGTTTCGGGGACCCGTCCCCGGTCCCCGGTCACATCATCGGTGGATCCGGTCGTCGCGTCCGCATGCTGTCGGGTGGGAATCCTTCGCGGGGCCCGCCGCGGCGCCCGCCGAGGGTATCGCCAGGCTGCCGGCCGGTGCGACTGAAGTCCATCTGCCACGTTCCGCCGACCGGCACCCGCTTGAAGTCCTCGATCATGCGCGCAGCGCGGTAGATCGTCTCGCGGAAGGGATCCAGGGTTGTCGGCTTGTAGACGTCCACACTGGAAATGACGTTGAAACCGAAGGCTGAGCCCGGGGCGAGGTTGCGCACGGTGATCCGCAGATCGACCGAGTCATTGGTCCCGGGGACCAGCTGGACGAGGACCATCCCATCGGCGCCCTCGACGGCGGCGCCGCGCGCGTTGCGGTCGGCACTCTGCTCCGGCACGACGACCTCCCAGCCCCGACCGCCCACGCGCCGTGCCAATTCCTTGGTCGCCTCAAGGTTCAGCGCCACGAGCTCGGGCGAGGTCGGACCACGCGGCGCCGAGACTACCACCAGGCGGCGCGGCGACATCGAGGCAGGGGCGCTCGTCCCCGGGGTCGCCGTGATGGTCGTGACCGACGGCGTCGTCGGTGGTGGCGGCATCCGATTGCGCGTGAGTTCCCCGAACCGTGCCCGCAGGATCGAGTCCGCAAGGGCGATCTGGATCTCGAGCGGCAGTGCGACGGTCGTGGTCTCGACCACGGTGCGGCGGGTTCCGGTGGCGCGGGTGCCTTCCAGTTCGCTCATCAGCGCCTGGGCAATCTTGAGCGAATCGGCGCGCGTGAGCGGTGGCGAGGTGAGCGGGGCGCTGTTGGCATCCCCAGCCGCCGTCAGATACTGCGTGTCGATGTGCGCCGGTGTCGTCGGCACGTTCTTGAACTGCGCCCAGTACACCGCAGCGCTCAGCACCGTGAGCAGCGCGACCGTCGCGATCCCCAGTGGCAGCCGGCTCTTCGGCGGCACCAGCGCCGCGGTCTCCCCCGAGGTCTCGCGGTGCGCGACCGCCGCCATGGCACCCGAAATCCGATTCAGTTCCGTCAGCACAGCCTGCGCATCCGCGGGGCGGTCATTCGGGTTCTTGGCGAGGCAGTGCGCGATCAGAACCGAGAGTGCCTGCGGCACTTCCGGTCGCAGGATGTGGAGCGACTCGGGCGTGCGCGTCAGCTGGGCCGTCATCGTCTCGGTCGGCGATGACGCCGTGAACGGACTCACGCCGATCATCAACTCATAGGCAAGCAGCCCCACCGCATAGATGTCCACGCGATGATCCGCCGCGGGATCTGCCGCCAGCTGTTCCGGCGCCATGTAGGCCGGCGTGCCGATCGCCATCCCCGACGTGGTATGCCCCGCGATCCCGGTCGGCAGGGCGGCATGGAGCGCCTTCGCCACACCGAAGTCGGTGACGACCCCGTGCTGACCATCCGAGAGGATGTTGGCCGGCTTGATGTCGCGATGGACCACGCCGCGCGCATGCGCATACGCCAACGCCTCGACCACGTCGCGGAGCATCTGGACCGCGTCGCGGACCGGCAGCGGTCCCGTGGACTCGAGCCGATGTCGGAGGGATTCCCCCGGAATGAAGGGCATCGTGAACCAGAGGAGCTCGCCGGCCTCGCCAGCATGGAGGAGCGGCACGATATAGGGATGGGAGAGACGCGCGGCGAGCTGCACTTCGCGGCGGAAACGCTCACGATTCACGCCCGCGGCCAGTTCCCGCGGCAGGACCTTGATCACGACCTCGCGCCCGAGGGCCTCTTCGCGCGCGACGAAGACCCGGCTCATCCCGCCGCCGGTCAATTCGCGTTCGATCTCATAGGCCGCGCCGAGGGCGGCTTTGAGGTCATCGAGCAGGGGGTCGGTCACGTTGGTCCTGGTGCAGCGGTCGGTGGGGCAACGGCCCCGGATGTTCCATCCTGAGAATATACGGCTTCCCGCCGCCGAAGGATGAGATGCGCCTCTCCCGGCGCGGGTTGCGGGGAGGACGGTAGATTGGAGGGATGCCACTCTCCACCCAGTGCCTCGGGCCCGTCCTGCGACGCGTCCGCGCCCTCATGCCGGTGATGCTCCCCGCCCTCCTGGCGGCCCAGAGCCCTGCCGCCAAGGGGACCGATGCGCGCATTCTCGGCTGGCAGCTTCGGTTCGATCGCCCGGATGCCGACCTGAGCCGACTCAGCTTCGTTGCGCAGACGCCCGGGGTCCGCATCACCACCGGGCCGTCGGGCGGGATCTTCTTCCGACCCGAGATGACCGCCGTCGGCGATTTCACCGTGACGGCGACCTTCGAGTTCCTTCCAGCCCCCCCCGGGGCGATGCAGGAAGGGTACGGCCTCCTCCTTGGTGGCACGGATCTGATCGGGATGGGACCAGAGTACGTCTATGTCCTGCTCCGCAATGACGGCAAGTACCTGATCAAGGCGCGCAGCGGCCCCGCCACCAAGGACCTCATTCCCTGGACGGCGTCGCCAGCCATCACGCGCCTCGGGACGGGACCCGGCGTGACCAACGTGCTGGCGGTGCGCGCCAGCCGCGCATCGGTCGAGTTCCGCGTCAATGGGGTGACGCTCGCGACGCGGCCGCGCAGTGACCTTGCCGTGAACGGCGTTGTGGGCATTCGCGTGAATCATTTCACCGATGTACGAATCTCCAATTTCACCGTCGCGGGGATCAAGTGAGACGGCTGCTCACGATCGTGCTGTTCGGGCTCGGTGCGTGTGGGGGCGATCCGACCGGTCCATCGGGGATCGACCTCGTCCGGATCGCGACCGGCGACCTGCTCCTGGCCGTGGGCGCCAGTGACTCGCTCGCCGCGATCGCAATCGGCCCCGGGGGCTCGGCCGTGACCACCACGATTGCCTGGAGCTCGACGACGCCAGCAGTGGCGACCGTTGCCGCGACGGGACGCGTGACTGCGGTGGCCCCTGGAGTCACCGCGATGATCGCCAGTGCCGGCGGGCGCGCCGACACCGTGCAAGTGACCGTCCACGGCCCCCTGCAGCAGCTCATCGTGACCATTGATCAGCCGATCATCAAGTCGAGTGATACGACCCGGGTGCGTGCGATTGGCCGCGATGCGGGCGGGCGTCCAGTCCCGGTCGCGCCGGAGTGGACGAGCAGTGATACCGCGATCGCCGTCGTGGCCCCGAACGGCCTGGTCCTCGGGCTGCGCTACAACGCCAACACCACGCTGATCGCGACCGACGCGGGTATCATCGGCTTCGTCTCGGTGAGCGTGATCCCCTCGTCCATCCGGAGCATCCGGCTTCTGCCCGCGCCGGACTCCGTCGGCCTTGGCACGGTGCTCACGCTCACGGCGGAAGTCACCGATGAATTCGACGTCGTGGTGACCGATCGCGTGGTCACCTGGACCTCGACCAATCCCGATGTGGTGTCGGTCAGCAGCACCGGACAGATTCTCGCGGTCTCGCCCGGCACAGCGACCGTCCGCGCCACCCTGGACGGCCGCATGGCATCCGAGACGTTCGTTGTGTCGGCCATTCCGCAGAATGTGTATCTCCTCGAGGTCACCAACCACCTGCTGGTGTCCGTGCGGATCTTCGTGAACGACTCCTTCGTCGTCACGCTGGGCGAGTTGTCGTCGGGGTCGTTGCAACTGCCGAAGGTCCCCTCGGCGACGGTACGCTGGCAGCTGATCCGGCCGAAGGCAGGTACCGCGGGCGAACCGCTGAGCGAGACCTTCCCGGCCTTCCTCACGCCGGACGGCGTGGTGCGCGTGGAGATCGACAACATCGTGAATGGATTGACGTACTTCACGCCCCAGATCCGATCGCTGGTACCGGGCAAATTCAACATCGATATGCCCGTGCGCGACCTGGCCGGACCCTGTGGCTGTGCCGTGTCGGACGAGGACGATGTGCGGCGCTTCGGGTATTGGCCCGTGCGGAGCGGGACGAGCGTGATGCTCATCCGAACGGGCAGCCCGGCCAACACGATCACGATCCCGGTGAGCGCGGATCAGCTTGAGCCGCGCAGTGGCATCTGGCGCACCACCGTGCTCGTCGCACCGTAAGGGGATCGGCTACTCCTTGTAGCCGACCACCCGCGCGAGACCGTTGGCGAAGAGGAAGGTGGCAAGGAAGAAGCCGACCAACGCATAGATGTAGAAGAGCTCGGGCAGGGGCATCGGACGCACGTCAGGACTCCGAGAAGAAGAGGACCGGGACAAGCTAATCAAATTCGTGAAGCCGTCGCTGGTCAATGAGCGCCCAGCAGCACAGCGCCACGTGGGACTCGTACCCCGCAATCAGCCGGCGGATCGTCGCCGGCTTCATCCGCCGGAAGACCACCCCCGCCGCTCGGGCCACCCCGGCATCCCCCTCGGGCCAGATCCCGGGGTGCCCGTAGCCGAAGATCGCGACCATCTGCGCGCTCCACGGCCCCAGCCCCTTGATCACGGTGATTTCCCGGATCAGTGCGTCCGCCTCGAGGCCGCGCCACGCGTCGCGCGGATCCCCATGCTCTGCGACGTAGCGCCCCCATGCCGCCAGCGTCTTTCGCTTGCCCCGGGAGAGGCCGTGCGCCGGCGGATCGTCGGCGGGCGTCGCCATCGCCCACGCCACGACGGATTCGGCATCCCCACAGGTCGCCAGAAGGCGCTCCATGATGGTGCGTGCTGCCGCTGCCGAGACCAACTGCGCGACGACGGTGCGCACCACGAGGTCGGTGAGCGGGCGCTCGTCGGGGATGACCCGCTCGATCGGGTGGGTCAGGGCGATCAGCCGCGCGAGCCGAGGATGCCGGGCACCCAGCACGCGCGCCACCTCGCGATGCGGGTCGCGCGGTGGTCGAACAGGGCCGCCGAGGCGGGTCGGATCGGGGGTGCGGGCCATGAGACGACTCTACCGGGGCGGGGTGCCGTGTGCCGCGCTCGGCGTCGTGGTTCCGGCAGTGCCGGTCGTCCCACTCGCATCGGGGGTGGGCATCGTGGTGCAGGTGCGGGTGGTGCCGTTCCACTCGAGGGTGATGCTGTCGCCCTTGTTCCAGAACGTGGTGGTCGAGTCGCTGTAGCGTGCCCCCGATGCCGACGCCACTTGACGGAGCCGGACCCGCGCTTCGCCGATGGCCAGCGAGACCACGGAGGTCCCGCTCGAGTCGTTCGCGAAGAGGGCGAAGACCTCGGTGGAATCGGTGCAGGTATAGACTGCGGCCGCCGTGCCTTGCGGCACCGACTGCGGCGCACCGGTCTCGGTCGAGACCGCATTGGGGTCGGTCTTGGGGCCGCAGGCGGCGAGCGCAATCAGGGCGAACGGGACGAAACGCATGGCGTGGCTCCGGAGCAGGGAGGGGTCAGTCGGGTCGGGTGCGCTGCAGGATGGACCACACCGGGAAGTGGTCCGAGGGCCAGAGCAGGCCGAAGCGACGGCGGTCAATCCCCGCGCCAACAACGGTCCACCGTGGATCAGCGAGAACGAAGTCGATCTTCCCCTCGGTCGAGTCCCCGCGGAAGCCGTTGAAGGTGCCGACACCCTTGGCAGCAGGATGTACTGCCCGGAAGGTATCGCGGAGCGGCGTGCGGGTGGAGGAGACCATGGCCCGCGAGGCTGGGTTCGTCTCGTCGGCGTTGAAGTCGCCGAGCACCACAATCCCATCGCGAGGCGAGCCATCGGCCGCGATCCGTTCGAGGAGCAGGGCCGCGCTGCGCTCGCGCGACGGTTGCGACTGGTGGTCCCAGTGATTGTTGTAGACGCGGAGCGTGTCGCCGGTGGCGCGATCGACCAGGCGTGCCCACGTACTGATCCGGGTGATGCCGTTACCCCAATGTTTCGACCCGGGGACCTCGGGGGTGTCCGAGAACCAGAAGGTGCCGCTCGCGACCACGCCGAGGCGGAGCGTATCCACCCAGAGGGCGGCGTACTCGCCGGCGGTCTTGCCGTCGTCCCGACCGACACCGATCTCCTGGTACCGATGGAGGCGCTGCTCAAGCGCATCGAGCTGGAAGCGCAATGCTTCCTGGAAGCCGATCAGGTGGGGGGCATGATCGCGAATCACGGTCACCACGTGGCCGCGGCGGTGTGCCCACGCATGAGCACCATCATTGGCGGTGCCATAGCGAATGTTGAACGAGAGGGCACGAATCGGGGCTTGCGCAGCGATGGGAGCGGCGGCGAGCAGCAGGAGCGCGGAGGCGAGGAATCGCATGGCAGGAATGATAATGCGCGGGACGGGGGGGCGATGCGGGGGAGGCGGAATGATGATCGGGATAGGGGCGCAGCATGCGGCGCCCGGCCATCGGCGCGCCGCGCCCATGGGGACAATCGCCACGGCCCCGATCAGCCGCGTCGCGTCGCAATCCAGCGTCCCGGGTTGTGGTGGCTGTATCGGCGCACCGCGTCGAGCGCTGTGCGGTCGCGAAGAATGCGCCGGTAATACCGGACTGAATCCTCGAGTCGCGCGGGGCCGCGACACCGGTTGATTTCGAGATGCGCAGGATCCCATGGACATGGTTGGGCATCACCACGAACGCATCCAGTCGCGCCGAGAGGGAATGATGAGGGATGGCAGCCCAACACTCTGCTACAATCTCCCCCATCCGCGTCAGCACTATCCGCCCATCG
>JBBRGR010000045.1:0-8910 GCA_038223815.1 Gemmatimonadales bacterium | reverse complement strand
GGCACACGGTGGTCGTCATCGAGCACCACCTCGACGTGATCAAGCGCGCCGACTGGGTGATCGACCTCGGCCCCGAGGCGGGGCCGGCCGGCGGTCAGGTGGTCGCGATGGGGACGCCGGAGGAGGTCGCCGCGACGACGGGCAGCATCACGGGTCGGTATCTCCAGGAGGTCCTGGCGGAGGAGTGACCTCAGGGCACCGGCTTCGGGGCATCCGCCATCGTCACGGCCAGCAGCAGCGCCATTCTGGTCGCGGGCAGCGCGCTCGGCCAGTTGGCCCACTCCGTCAGCGTGTGCTGCCCACCCCCGAACGCCCGGCCGATCGAGATGCTGGGAATCTTGCGCACGACGCCCATGTTGGCATCGGTGCTGCCCGTCGGAATCGCCTCGGCCGCCCCGGGCATGCCCATCGAGATGTCGAGCGCGTGGTGGATGTCGATCGCCGTCTGCACCAGCGGGTGCGCCCGTGCCCCCGCGAGCATCGCTGCCGTCCCACCTGCCCCGTTGCGCACCTCCGCCTCCACGCGAAAGCCGACGCCTTCCCGGGTGGCCGCCTCACGCGCGATCCGCTCAATCCGTCGATCCAGCGAATCGAGCAACACCGGATCGGGTGACCGAAGATCCACGGTGAAGGCCATCTCCTGCGGAATGCCGTTGAAGATCACACCACCGTGCACCTGCCCGACGTTGATCACCGCCCCATCGGGGAGCGGCCCGAACTCGAGGGCGTAGATGTCGCGGATCGCCTGGGCCATCGCCTTGACCGGCGTGGGACGGCCGCGCGAGAAGAGCGTGTGCGACCCGGGCGAAGTGAAGACGTAGCGGGTCCAGTAGATCCCCAAGGCCCCGTAGCTGATCGGGCCGAGCGCGCCGTCGATCGCGATCAGCAGGTCGGGACGCGGATGGTGCTGCAGCCAGGACTCCATCCCCTTGAGGCCGATCTCCTCCTGCACGGTGGCGACGAAGACGAGATCGCCCCGGGTCACCACCTTCGCCGCATTCAACGCACGAATCATCGCCAGCATGTTCGCGACGCCCGCGGTATTGTCGAAGATGCCCGGGGCATGCAGCGTGTCACCCATCCGGCGGACGGTACCGACCACGGCAGGGTCATGCACCACATCCATGTGCACGGCGATCACCACCGACGGCCCGCCACCCCGCCCAGGACGCACCCCGGTCACGTTGCCGAGCGAGTCCACGCTGACCTGCAGCCCCTCCGCCTCCATCACGCGCCGAACGTACGCCCCGCGCACCGCCTCGTGGCGCGACAGGCCGGGCAGCTGTGTCAGGGCAATCCACTCCTCGACATGACCCGGGAAACCCCGCTCCAGATGGGCCAGCGCGGCCTTCACGTCGGCACGCGTGAGCAGTGCGGGGTTCCAGGCGGTGGATTGGGCACTGATGCCTGTCGTGGGCTGGAACAGCAGGGCGAGGAGGAGCAGGCGGCGGCGGAGCATGGGGAGGGTCCTAGATGAGGGTTGTACGTCGTACGTCGTACGTCGTACGTCGTAGGTCGCAAGTTACTGCAGACGTGTCATCCTGAGCGGAGCCCGCGAAGCGGGCGGAGTCGAAGGACCTCCCAGCACGGCAAGAGATCCTTCGACTCCGCAGCCCTGCGGGCTGCTTCGCTCAGGATGACCAGCCCTTGTTCACCGTTCACCAGCCGCCTGCAGAATCCGCCACACCTCCCGCACATGCCGCTCCTCGGTGCGAAACGCGCCGATCGCCACGCGGATGGCATATTGACCGCCGAGTATGGTCTGCGTCACCAGCACCGTGCCGCTGGCATTCACTCGCGCGACGATGGCGGCGTTGTGGGCGGCGAGTGCCTCCTCGTTGCCGGCGAGAGCAGGCGGCACATGGCGCACCGCGACCAGGCCGAGGGGCGCGGGCGCGACCCGTTCCCAGTCTGGTGCCGCGTCGACCCAGGCGGCGAGTTCGTGCCCAAGCGCGATGTGGTGGCGGATCAGCGTGCGCAGCGCCTCGGCGCCGTAACTCCGCAGCACGAACCAGAGCTTGAGCGCGCGAAAGCGCCGGCCGAGCGGGATGCCCCAGTCGCGGTAGTTCACCACGTCCGCATCGTGCTGGGTGCGCAGGTAGGCCGGGGCCGTGCTGAAGGTCTCGAGCAGGGCGGGCACGTCACGCACGAAGTAGCAGCTGCAGTCGAAATTGGTCATCAGCCACTTGTGCGGATTGGTGACCATCGAGTCGGCGAGCTCGACGCCATCGAGGAGCGGCCGAACTTCCGGGAGGATGGCCGCGGAACCCCCATAGGCGGCATCGATATGGAACCAGGCGCCGTGCCGCCGAGCGACCTCGCCGATGGCGCGGAGCGGATCGCACGCGGTCGACGAGGTCGTCCCCATCGTCGCGGTCACGATCAGCGGCACCAAGCCAGCCGCCACGTCCTCGACCATCATCGCGTCGAGCGCGTCGGGCCGCATCGCACATGCCGCGTCCACCGGGACGATGCGCCACTGGGAGTCCGCGAGACCGGCGAGCCGCGCCGCCTTCATCACCGAGGAATGCGCCTCGGACGACCAGTACGCGGTGCAGCGCGTGAGGTCCCCACCAGCCCGCTGGCGTGCCGTCAGGAAGGCCACCAGCGTGGCCGACGACGCGGTGTCCTGAATCACGCCGGTGAAGTCGTCGGGGAGCGCAAGCAGCTGCCGGTACCACTCCATCACGACCTGCTCAAGCTCCGTCGCGGCAGGCGAAGTGACCCAACTCATGCACTGCGCACCCAGTCCAGCGGTGAGGAATTCCCCGAGGATCGAGGCGGGCGAGGCATTGGAGGGGAAGTACGCGAACCACCCCGGATGGCCCCAGTGGGTCATGCCCGGAACGATCTGTTCCCGGAAGTCCTCGAGAATGGCATCAAAGGACTCGCCCTGCTCTGGAGCCGACGCCGGCAACGCGCGCCGCAGTGCTCCCGGCAGCATGTCGGGAGCGATGCGGTACTGCTCGATATCGCGCTGGTAGTCCGCCAGCCAGTCCACGATCGCGTGGCCCTGCCGCCGGAATTCCTCCGGCTGCATCAGGGCTTCCGGACCGCGGACGGCTTCGGCGCAGACGCCCGGCCCTCGGCCATCAGCTTCTCGATGTCGGCGACAGTGCGCGGTGCGGCCTTGGTGAGGTTCTCGTTCCCCTGTTCCGTCACCAGGAGCACGTCCTCGATCCGCACGCCGAGCCGTTCATCGGGGATGTAGATCCCGGGCTCGATCGTCAGCGTCATGCCGGGCCGCAGCTGGGTGAAGTTCGGATTGATGTCGTGTACATCGAGGCCGACCATGTGGCCCAGGCCGTGGATGAAGTAGCGGGTGCAGGGCTTCTCCCCGCACAGCGTGCCGGAGTTGTCATCCATGTACTTGCGCGAGATCTGATTGAGCTCGGCCATGGTGATGCCCGGCTTGAGGGCATCGATGGCGGCCTGCTGCGTCCCGAGAACGAGGTTGTAGATCGCGGCCTGGCGTGCAGTGAACTTCCCGTTGACCGGAAAGGTGCGCGTCAGGTCGGCCGTGTAGTAGCCAAACTCGGCCGCGGCATCGATCAGGAGCACGTCGCCGTCCTTGGTCGGTGCCCGCGAGAGGTCGTAGTGCAGCAGCGTCGAGTTGAAGCCCGAGCCGACGATGCTCGGGTAGCCCACGCGTTCGGCGCCACGACGGCGGAAGGTGTACTCCACCACCGCCTCCACTTCGTATTCCCACATCCCCGGGCGGGTCTGACGCATCGCCTCGCGGTGGGCTTCGGCCGAGATCTCGGACGCGATACGCAGGCGACGGAGCTCGTCGGCATCCTTCACGGCACGGAGCGGGCCGATGGTGCGGCGGTAGTTTGCGATGCGCGTCAGGTTGTGCGCCGTGGCGATGGAATCCACCACCGCGTCCATCGGATCCACCGGCGCCGGGGCCCCGGCGAGGCCACGCCCGCGCGGCATCGGACGCCGGGGCAGCAACCGGTCAAATCCGCTGATCGCGGCGCCGAGCGAGTCCGCGGCGGTGCGCGCCGCGCTGACCGGATCGGGACGTGCCGGGGGCGCCGACAGGAAGAGCATCGCGGTGCCGGCCGTCTTCCCCGAATCCGGCTGTACCAGCACCAGCATCCCGCCCGGCGATTCCACCCCGGTGAGGTAGAAGAAGTCGTTCGCCTCGCGATAGTCGCTGTCCTGCGGGTAGTCGCCCTCGATGCTGCGGATCTTGCTCGACTGGATGACCGCCACCCCCGTCGGCATCGCCGCGAGGAAGGCTGCCCGTCGCTTCTGCAGCAGCTCCACAGGAACCGGGCCACCGGGCGAGCCGACCTGCGCGGAGAGCGGGAGCGCCAGCACGACGGCAAACACGGGCGCGAGCAGACGAACGAAGGGAGAGCGCATCGCAGGGACCTCGGGGAGGGTGACGGGGAGCGGGCCGAACGCACGACGGGCCGCCGAAGTCTACTCCGACTCGGCAGCCCGTCCAGTTGCAGCGCCCGACAGCGGGGCGGCTACTTCTCTTCCTTGAAGTTCACGTGGCGCTTGAGCATCGGATCGTACTTCCGCAGCTCCATGCGCTCAGGATGCTTCTTCGGGTTCTTGGTGGTCGTATACATGTAGGCGCTCTCGGTGCTCCGGAGCTTGACCTGGGCGCGTCCCTTCTTTGCCATGGTATCGTCTCCTCGCCCTTACCAGGAAGCCTTGCGAACGCCGGGAATCTTCCCCTCGAGCGCCATCTCACGGAACGCGATGCGGGAGAGCCCGAAGCGACGCACAAAGGCATGCGCGCGACCGGTCACCTGGCAGCGATTCTTGATGCGCACCGGCGACGAATTGCGGGGCAGCGCCTGCAACTTGCGCATCGCGATGTCCTTCTCGGCGTCCGTCGCGGTCAGGGAGCGGATCACACCCTTCAACTTGGTCCGCTGAACGCGGTGCCGTGCGGTGAGCGTCTTCCGCTTTTCGTTGCGCTCGATCCAGCTGGTCTTCGCCATGGTCCGTCTGACTCCTGCGGGGCGCCCCGCGTACCGTTCTGGTGCTGCCCCCGGGGGCTTCCCGGGAACACCCAACCGACGGGCGGGGCGCCGCCCCACCGCGATTGGTCCGTGATCAGCCCCCTAAGATGGGCGAAGGACAGGCTTTAGGGAAGGGGTCTCCCCAGCCTGGCCTGTTACCGCCTGAGGAGCCCGGTGCCCTGCTCGACCCGGACCACCAGCTGGTCCGATTCGCCGAGCGCCTGGGCTGGAATCGCGAGCGTCGACGGGTCGAGGTCGGTCAGGCCATAGAAACGGCCGACCGCCCAGAGGGCTCCGTCCGTGGTCAGGGCCAGCCCGGCCAGGATCGCCACAGCCCCGTCGGCGACGGTAACCGCGCCAAAGGTGTTGACCCACCGCAGATCCCCAAACGGGGTGAGTGAGAGCATGTAAGCGTCCGCCGCACTCCCGGTCCCGAGCGCATTGCGGAGGACCAACCCCGGACCCGGGTCGAAATCCACGGTCCCGCTGAACCACCCCGAGAGGTAGAAATTGTTGTCCGCATCGACCAGGAGCGCCTGCACCCCGTCACTCCCTGCTCCCCCGAACCGACGGCCGCTCCCGACATACTGACCTGCAATGCCGAAGCGGGCGAAGAAGACATCCGTGCTGCCCTGCGAGACGAAGAACGCCGCGCCGGGTCCGCCATCGAGGTCCGCCGTCCCGGAGAAGATCCCGACCGCCGCGAGCGTCCCGCCGAACTCGACCACCAGACCATTCCGTCCCAGATAATCGGCGCCAGGGCCACCACCGCGGACCGCCCACTGGACGCTGAGCGAGGGCGCGAGCTGCGCCAGGAAGAAGTCGGCGTCGCCGGCCGACACGAGCGCGATCGGCGATTGGCCGGAGCCGAAGGTGGCGGTGCCGCTGAACTCCCCTCCGACCACCAGGTCGCCGGCCAGGGTACGGACCACGGCCGATGCCGCGTCATCCCCGGTGCCGCCGAACTGGACGACGCCTTTGAAGCGCCCGTCGGAATCGTAGCGGGCGAGGAAGGCATCAGTGCCTCCGCGCGAAATGAGCAGCGTTGCGCCAGCGCCCGGGTCGAAGTCGACGGTCCCGGCGAACGTCCCGGTCAGCACGATGTCGCCATTCGGCTCGATCAGGAGGTCACGCCCCTCCTCGAGCTGATCCGGACCGCCGATGGCGAGCGCCCACTCGCACAGCCCTGACGCGGAGACCTTCATCAGGAACGCGTCTCGCCCGCCGAGCACTGGCACCACGCGACCCCCGCACACCGCGCCGCTGCTGAGCACCCCGGTGACCACCGCCCCTCCGTCCGGCGCGAGCGCAATGTCGGTGGAGAGGTCGACGCCGCTGCCATTCAGGACCATGACCCACGCGAGGCTGCCGTCGTCCCGGTACTTGGCCACCGCGACATCCGCCCCACCGAGCGCCGTCCGGACCGTGGCACCCGTCCCGGGGTCGAAGTCCACCGAGCCGGAGAAGTAGCCAACGACCAGCGCGCCATTCGCGGCATCGGTGACCACGCCCGTGGCGTAGTCCGGGCCAAAGGCCCCGAGGCGGAAGGGAAGATTCGGCACGACGGGCGGTGGCGGTGGGGGTGTCCCGGGGCCTGTCACATCGGGCTCGAATTCCGTCCGGCAGCCGCCAAGCAGGAGGGCGGATGCCGCGAGCAGCGTGAGGAGGCGCGGGGCGGATGGGGTGGTCATCCTAGGAGAGTATCGGAAGGGGCCGGATCGGACAACAGGCAACGCGGCTGACGCTGCAATTCAGTCCTCGCATTGGTCCTCCGTGGCGAGTGCCGGCGATCCACACGTTCGACCGGGACGTGACCGCGACGCCGGGGATGCCTGATGGAGACAGCCGGACAATCTCCTAGCAGTGTCTCGGGGCTTCGAATGCCAGAGGGAAACCGCGGCTCTCAGGCCCGGGACAATCCACCAGCGTCCGACATCGTTGACGCAATCAGGATCGGGTGCTTACTACAACTCAGGGGCTGCTCTACCCAAGTGGACCAGAATCACTACTGTCACCGCCGCATTGGCGTTGGCTAGCGCCGTCGCGGGCGGGATTGCCCACCTCATCGCGCAGGAAGAAGCGAACCCTTCGGCTGATTGCCATCAGACCGTCGAGAAGGACAGCTTCACGTGGACCAAGCAGGGCACTGGGTGGATCATCACCATTCCCTACGGCCAGGGAACGGCAACCCAGTCGGTGGCGAATTACGCTGGACAGATCCCGCAGGTGATCAGAACGCTGAACTGTTCTACGAACAATTGGGAAGCAGATCCCACCTGATCCACTCCTCACCGGGCAGAATGATTTGGGCACAGAAGCTCCGTCACCCGGTGCTACTTGCGGCGCTTTGTCTCTCCTGCGTCGGCGGCGATCCCGCCGACACAGGTAGGCCGACCGCCACCGCGGTGGGACAGAAGGCCATGGCCTCACTCATGCGCCGATCGACAGCACCTACGGAGATCGCATTTCTGCGACGACTGGCTGCATTGACGGGCTTACTCGCCTCGCCGACACCCTCGTAGTTTGGGATTACGCGAACAATCGGCTCACGAATCTCGACTGTCAGGCCTCACCACTTCGATCCTACGTACTCGGAATAGTCGGCATTGCTGTGGTCGCGGCAGCCCCCGACGCTGTTTTCTTGAGCTTCGACCCTGGTTCGCCAGCGTACGGGCGTTGGGTGTTCGCCGGGCGACCGGGTGACTCGATTGCTCCCCGCTTCGCGCCGCGGCTCCGCGGCGCGCGCGATCTCTTTGCAGGCTCACCCGATGGCACGCTGGCTGTTCTCGACGTCTCTGCTGAGGTACTGCTGCGGCCTCGGGATCTACTCGGTGAACGGAATTGCCTTTCTCGGCAATCGATTGCTGCAGGTCACGCGCGACTCGCTCTTCCGGTACGAGTTGCCTCGATAACGATAGCGATGCGCTGCGAGATGCTCTGCCGGCACGGCGCCGCAGGGTCGGCCGGCATTGCCTCGGGCTCCCTGCCCGTCTCCCTGCCGCACACGTCCAGGAAGGATTGTCCGCTTCCCTCAGTCCTCGCACTGGTCCTGCGTGTCGAGTGCCGGCTTCGGATGGTGATGCAACCACGCGCGCGACATCGCATGCGCCGTGATCGGTGCGGTGATCACCAGAATGAAGCTCACGAAGAGCTCGCGTCCCGTCAGGTGGTCGCCCGTCACCCCGAACCAGAGCATCGCCCCAACGAGCAGCGTCCCCAGCCCGCCCGTGATCGAGACGCTCGGGCCATGCACTCGGCTGAGAAATCGGGGCAGCGTGACCACGCCAAGGGACCCGATCGCCGCGATGAGGGCACCGAGGACGAGAAGCACGGACACCACGACTTCAACGATCAGCGTCATCGACGTCCTCCGCGACCTCGTCCGTGAACGGGCTCTCGCTGAGCCGCCCCTGCTCGATGAAGCGGGCCAGGGAGAGGGTGCTCAACAGCCCCAGCAGCGCCAGCAGGAAGACCAGATCGAAGAGCTCGGCGCGATTGGCCACGACCGTGTACACCAGCACGAGCCCGGCAGCATTCATCGCCAGCGTGTCCGCGGCCAGGACCCGATCCAGCGCACTCGGCCCACGTACCAGACGCCAGAGGCAGCAGAGCGAGGCAAAGGCGAGCAACCCACCGGCGATCCACCCTGCCGTGATCAACATGGGAAGATCTCCAGCAGGCGCCGCTCATACCGCTGCTTCAACTCGCGCACCACACCACGCGGGTCATCCGTATGGAAGACGTGCACCAGCAGGAAGCTGCGGTCCGGGCTGACGTCGACCGCAACGGTGCCGGGCGTGTAGGAGATGGTCGCGGCGAACGCGGCGATGCCGTACGGATCAGCGATGGTGAGCGGCACCTTGACCAGCACAGGCGTCAGTCCTGACGGGCGCACGAGGATCAACCAGCAGACGCGCAGATT
>JBBRGR010000044.1:0-8940 GCA_038223815.1 Gemmatimonadales bacterium | reverse complement strand
GCCACGGCGCATGTCGCCACCCTGATCGCGGACAGCGTACTTCCGGGTCGTGTCTACGGATACGAGCTTCGCCTCGATGGCGTTGTCGCAGTGCGGCCGTACCGACTCCGCTTCGCGACGCCGGCGCTCTGGCAGTGGCGGACCGACCCACCGCCGGTGCGGATCGCAATCGCCTCCTGCTTCTATGTCAACGAGCCGGAGTTTGATCGCCCGGGGACTCCGTACGGGGGCGACTACGGCATTCTCGAGGGCCTCACGCGTGCGCGCCCGGACGTGATGCTCTGGCTGGGCGACAACACCTATCTCCGTGAAGCCGACTTCGACTCGCGCACGGGCATCTTCCACCGCTACACGCACAGTCGATCGCTCCCGGCGCTGCAGCCGTTGCTGGCGTCGACCAGCCACTATGCCACCTGGGACGACCACGATTTCGGTCCGAATGACAGCGATCGCTCCTACGGCGGCCGATTCCTCACGCGGGAGGCATTCGCGCTGTTCTGGGCGAGTCCGCCGACGGGGGCCGACGGCGGCGGTGGGGTCACCTCGACCTTCGGTTGGAGTGATGTGGATGTCTTCCTGATGGACAACCGTTGGTACCGGGACGCGCAGGATCGCGTGACCGGCGCCCACGCCTACCTCGGTCGCCCGCAGATCGAATGGCTGCTGAACGCGCTGCAGGCGAGCCGCGCCACGTTCAAGCTGGTGGTCATCGGGGGGCAGACCGTCAACAACTCCGCGACCTTCGAGAATTTCGCCACGTACGGTGAGGAGCGCCAAGGGTTCCTGGACCAGCTTGCCGCGGAGCGAATTCCCGGCGTGATCTTCCTCAGCGGTGACAAGCACTGGACCGAGCTGAGTCGGATGCCGCGCGCTGGCACCTACCCGCTCTACGACCTGACCGTGTCGCCGTTGACCGCCGGACTCTCATCAGGCTGGACGAGCGAGCGCAATGACCATCGCGTGGACAGCACAATGGTGAACGAGCGGAACTTCGGCCTGCTTGACGTGGCCGGCCCGCTGGCCAATCGCGTCCTCACCATCACCATTCAGGATCACACCGGAGTAACACGGTGGCAACGCACCATCGCCGCGTCGGAATTGCAGTGACCCAATGCACCCAACGGATGCCGGTCGCTGCACTGGCTCCACTGCTCTGTGCGGTCCACTGCATCGCAACGCCTCTGCTCGTCGCCTCGATCCCGGCGCTTGCGGGGGGCGCCGTGTTCGAGGTTGGGGCCTTTGGGCTCTCACTCGTCCTTGCAACGTGGAGCGTGATCGGCGGCATTCGCCATCACGGGGACTGGCAGGTGGCGGCCCCGGTGGGGGCCGGCCTCGCCGCCTGGGCCGTGCTGCTCCACGACCCATCCGTCACGCGCCACGCCGAAGTCCTGCAAGCCGTCGCGGCTGGGCTGGTCGCCGCGGGTCTGCTCTGGAACGCTCGGCGACGTCACCACGCCACCTCGACCGGTCCCTGCCCCGCCTGCGCCGGTGACCACGGTGGCTGAGCCACTACCGACGCACGTCCCGGCCTTGATTGTGGGCGCCGGGCCCATCGGCCTCGCCTCGGCGATCGCAGCCACCCGACGCGGCATCACTCCGCTGGTGATCGACGCCGGTGCCATTGCCGACGCCATCGTGCGCTACCCGATCGGGATGGTCTTTTTCACCACCCCCGAGCGACTGGAGATCGGCAATCATCCGCTGACCTGCAGCGGTGCCAAGGCCACGCGGGAGGAAGCGTTGATGTATTACCGCGGGGTCGCACGCGCCGAACAGCTGGACGTCCGGCCCTACGTGCGGCTCGTCGGTGCCACACGGCAGGAGGATGGCATCCACTGCCGCGTCGCGACGGCAATGGGGGAAGCGACGATCCGCACACCACGCTTGGTCCTCGCCACCGGATATTTCGGACACGCGAACCTGCTCGAGGTGCCTGGCGAGTCACTGCCGCACGTCTCGCATTGGTTCGACGAGCCCCATCGCACTGCTGGACTCGATGTGGTGATCATCGGTGGCAAGAACTCCGCGGTCGAGACGGCGCTCCTCTGTCATCGTGCGGGTGCCCGCGTCACGCTGGTCTATCGTCGTCCCGAGTTCAAGCCGAGTCTCAAGTACTGGCTTCGCCCCGATCTCGAGAACCGGATCGCTGCCGGCGAGATCACGGCGCACCTCGGGTGCGAGGTCCGCGCCATCACGGCGGACCGCGTGGTGCTGCGCAATACGGCGGGAGCGATGGTGACGGTCGCGGCGGATCGGGTCTACGCGCTCACCGGTTATCATCCGGACTTCGCGCTCCTGCGGCAGATCGGTATTGCCTTCGATGCAGCGGGAGATCGTCCGCTACTCAATCCCGAGACGCTCGAGTCCAGCGTGCCCGGAGTCTATCTGGCGGGCAGTGTGGGTGCGGGCCGATTCATCTCGGAGGTATTCATCGAGAATGGACGCTATGACGGCGAAAAGATCTTTGGAGACGCCGCTGCCCAGCACGCCGCCGATGCGCGGTACGCCGGCGAGCATCGTCCAGTCGGGGAGTGAGCTCCGAGGCGGCGCGTCAGCTAGATGTCAACGTGGGGACTTGATGTCACCGGTGGGATAGATGCTGGGCATGCTTCCCGCCAAGCCGCTTGCTGACAGGGTTTCCGGGTGAGGGGATTCCTGGGTACGGCTGCATGACGGCCCCAACCCCGGAGCGACCCGATGGACACTGCTCGTTGGCGCCTCCCGATCGACCCCGCCCACCGCGACGCGTGCGTGGTCACCGAAGGCATCGACCGCAGCAACCAGGTCAACCGCCAGGCCAGTCTGCTGGATATCGTGGGCGGGACCGGATCGATCCCCATCGCAGACTACGCGACGCGCTCCTGGAACACCCGGGAGAGCCTTCGGATGGTGGCGGGGGCCTTCGACCATACGCCGGACGAGGCGAACTCCCCTGCGCCCCTCGAGACAGACGGCTTCATCCCGGAGCTCGCGAACCGGCTCGCCCAGCCCGCCATCCCATTGCGTCCGCTGGATCCGGCCGAGATCGCGCTCCTGCTGATGGTCGATGATGGCGGCGCCACGTCCCAGGTCTTTCGGCAGCTCGGGGGCGAGCACCTGATCCTCGAGTCCGCGGCGGCGACCCTCCTGGCGACCCGGGTGGCCCAGCGTCCTGGCGCGACGCCGCGGACCGCGCTGCTCGCCCTCGAGGCGATCCGGGAGGTCAAGGTCCTGGAAGCCCTCGCCGCCGGCGCACTGGACCCGGATGGGCCCCCACTCCGGATCACCATCACCTGGGCGGATCTCGAGGGGGTCGCATGACGCTCCCACAGCCCCTACCCCCTCGCCCCGCGTCGGTGGGTCAGGATCGAACGCCGCGCGCCTGCGTCGACCGAGTCCATGGACGTCGTGCTCCGGCGCCACCCCGTCACCCGGTGGACCGCCTGGGTCACGTGGTGCGTGGGGTACCACCCGTCCGGGTGGACCCTGACGCAGGTCTTCTGGGATTACTTCGAGCGTGGATGTGACGGGCTGCTCATCACGCCGGCAGCAGAGGAACCGCTGCCAGATGATAGGTCAGGGGGCATGATGTGCCCTACACCGCGAGTGATCGAACAGATGCCCGTCGTGCAACTACCTGACACCGCACACGTCGCCGGGGGCTACCACGGGCCTGGTTCTGATGTCCGAGACTGGGCAGCGGATGCTTCGAGGCAGATACTGAGTTCACCAAAAGGCGATTCACCTTTTGGTGAATCGCCCCAAGGTGGAATCGAGGTACGTCTGGCAATGGTTGACCGACCTTTGGTCGGCGTCGATTCGATTTTCCAATAGGATTGGACCCACCTGTCACCGGGGTGAGGCCAAGCCTATTTCCCCTTCATCACGGCACCGAAAACCCATTCGACAAAAAGCGCGAGCACGAAGCCTGACACCAGCATGGATAGGGCCGAGTCCTCGATGCCCCACAGCTGGTTGCTGACCGATCGGACGACCACGTTCATTCCGAACAGGATCCAGAACCGAGGGCTTTCCAGTATCTTCGCCACTTGCCGAAGCATTAGGCCGCCTGCCGGTGAAGTGAGAGGTCGCTCAGTGGTTGAGGAAGCCCCCGATCTCGTCAACGTGGCCACGACGGCTCGACCAAGATACCCCACCCGGTGACGGCCTGTCGCGCGTAGCCCCCAACGACCAACGCTCCCCCTGTATAGAGGGCACCGTCGAGCGCACCTTTCGCCGCGACCTGGACGTAGGACTGCCCCTCTCGCGCCCGAGGTGCAGGAGGGGTTTCTTTCGTGCCTTGCGACAGCGCCTCGCGTCGGCCGTGTAGGACGTCGACGCCGGATTGAAGAGTCCGCGCGGGCCTTCCTCCGAGCGGAGCTGGGCGCGGTACCGTGGGGATGTCTGGCCACGTTCGTCGAGGCGGCGTTGCAGGCGACCCGGATCTCCGGAGTCACCGCAGCGGAACTCGATGCGGCTGCTCGCCAACTCGCCGTGGACCCAGCGTTTCAGCGGAGTGAACGGCACGCCACCGCGAGAGCATGTGCGACGCGAGTCTTGGGGAAAGTCTTTCTGGAGCGGCCCGGAGCGCACCAGGTCCACGAGCGTGCGCGTCCACGAACACGGCGATCAGCGACCGTTCCGCCCGAATGCACCTGTCGGCGCTTAGATCCGCGTCTCTCGTGCGATCCTCGCAATCGTGCATCACATCGCCGTCCTGTTGTCCCAAGACCGCGCCGGAGGCATTATCGTCGACGCCACGGCTTGAGTGCGCCAGGCTTCATGGAAAGCAGGGGCGGCGCGCCACGTGGCGAACCCACCACACCGGAATGGCCCGGAGGTCAGATGTGCAATGCCCACAGGCACTCTCCGGGGTGTGACTGCGGATTTGGCGGACAGGGGGAGCGATACGGAAAGATCACCTACGGCTCTTCGAGGAACTGGGCTGAAACCGCGGTCAACGAGCCATGGATGGTTCGAAGGGGACTCGAGGACCTGCATTGGGACGAGAAGGGGGTCAAGAAGTTCTTGGCCGAATACTCGAATCTCCTTCGCCAGAATCTCGGGGAGCAAAGCCTGGCCGCACGACTGAAGGAGATGCTCGGTTGGCGCGTCATGGAGGTCGTGGAGCAGTGGACGGAGACGATGCATGTCCCGCGCTACCGGTTCAGTCCCCGACGAGGGTAGGGGGCATCGGCACTCCTCAGAAGCAGCAAGGTGAGCTCGCGCCACGCTGGCGCGCCGGAAGCCTGCCCACAATGGCTGTCCTGTTCATCATACCGAGAACTTTCCCACGCGCGCGGAATGTCGCTTTTTGTCGCGCGTGACGACACGCGGGAAAGTCCCCGATCCATCTCGTATCTGTCCCACCGAGGAGATTTCCCTCGGCCGGTTCCCCGAGTTCACAGCTAGACGCGCCGCATCGGCCGCCGGAGTGAGACACGCACTCTGAGCACCAGCACCACGGCCACCACCATCAGCCCGACCACCAGGCCCCACCAGAGTCCGACCGGGCCCATCGAGGTCCGGTACGCCAGCCAGAGCGACGTCCCGACACCAAGCACTCCGAATCCGGCCAAGTTGATCAGCATCGGCGCGTGGGTGTCCCCGAGCCCGCGCAGGACACCGATGCACACCACCTGCACGCCATCAAAGACCTGGAAAATTCCAGCGATCGGCAGCAGCACCGCCGCGAAGGCGCGCACGTCGCCGGCGTTGGTGTAGAGCCCTGCGATCACGTTGGGGAGCAGGGAGAACAGCAGCGCCGTGACCACCATGAAACCACCGCCAAGTTGCAGCGCGGCGCGAGTGCTCGCGCGCGCGGCAGCGGGGTCTCCTCGACCAACCGCCTGCCCGACCTGTACGGATGCCGCCATCCCGACACCCATCGGCACCATGAAGGTCAGCGAGGCGAGGTTGAGCGCGATCTGGTGCCCGGCCACCTGGATCGTGCCGAAGGTGCCCATCAGCAGGGCCACAACGGAGAAGGCCGCCATCTCGATCTCGAGCTGCATGGCGATCGGCAGGCCAATGCGCAGCATGGCGCGAAACGGCGGCGGGGTCAGCAGGTGCTGGTGAGTCGGGCGCATCAGCGGCACGAGCTCGCGTCGCGACATGACCAGGAGGAGGAGCACCATCAGGACCCGGGAGAGCGAGGTGGCCCACGCCGACCCAGCCACGCCGAGGGGGGGCAGGCCTGCTCCGCCGTTGATCAGCCACTGATTGAGCCCGACATTGGCGACGTTCGCGATCAGGATGGTCCAGAGCACCGGCCCGACCCGATGCAGGACCTGCAGGGTCTGGCGTCCCACATTGAAGAGGAGGAAGGGGAGTACGCCGGCAATCAGAATCCGACAATAGGTCCCGACGAGCGGCACCACCTCGGCCGGCTGCCGGGCGCGTGCCAGCAGCGGTTCGGCCAGGAGCATCGCAAGCGAGAGCGGGATCGCGAGCGCGAGGGCCAGGATGCCGCCACGCTGGACCGCGAGCGCGAACAGCTCCTGCTCGCCTGCGCCGTGGGCCTGCGAGAGAATCGGGTCGAGGGCCAGCAGAACGCCGACCCCGAACATCATCACCGCGAAGCTGTACACGTTGCCGAGGGCCACGGCCGCGAGCGCCTCCGGGGAGACGCGGCCGACCATGATGGTATCGACCGCACCCATCAGCATCATGCCGACGTTGACGCCGACGATCGGCAGGGCGAGGCGAAGGAGCGAGCGGAAGGAAGTGGCCCTGCTCACCGACGCCCGGGGGGCGTCTCTGCTCACGAGCGATCAGCCTCGCCGCGTGCGGCTTGGCCGATCAACCGTTCGGTGAAGCCCAGGCGATCGTGCAACTCGGTCACTTCGGCGCGGAGCGTGTCCAGCTCATCGAAGATCGCCGCCGCGGTGCCCGGCGTGATGAGTCGCTCGGTTTCGGGCTCCCAGTTGGCGACCAGCAGGCCTTCGGCATCACGAAACGACCCCGCCGCAATCATGATGTTGTCGTAGAGGTACCAGAGCCCGAGGCCGCCGAGGGTGCAGGCCTGCAGTACACCAGTCTGGGTCTTCCCGGTGTAGAAGCGATGAGCACCGAACATGCCGAGGAAGACCGCCAGCAGTTGGGCGGTGAGGCGTGACTTGGGAGAGGCGAAGAGATCGTCGGTCATGGTCACGCTGGCTGAAGTGCGCCCGGCAGGAGTCGAACCTGCGACCGGCAGCTTAGAAGGCTGCTGCTCTATCCAGCTGAGCTACGGGCGCCGGGAGGGGAACCAGCGAAATCTAGCCCCCCTCCCCGCCCCGGCCGCTACTTCCGGAGCGCGTCCCGAATTTCCCGGAGGAGGACGATGTCCTCAGGCGTCACCGCCGGCGCTGGCGCCGGTGCCGGGGCCTCGCGCTTCAGCCGGTTCATGACCTTGATCATCTGGAATACCACGAAGGCGAGGATCAGGAAATTCAAGAAGATCGTGATGAAATTGCCGTAGGCGAACACCGGCACCCCGGCCTCTTTCACTGCCGCGAGCGTGTTGGCCGTCCCGGGCGGGACGTCCCCCAGGGCGACGAAGAAGTTGGTGAAGTCGAGGCCGCCGACCGCCTTGCCGACGACCGGCATGATCAGGTCGTTGACTGCGGAGTCGATGATCGTGCCGAAGGCGCCCCCGATGATCACGCCGACGGCAAGGTCCATCACGTTTCCCTTGATGGCGAATTCCTTGAACTCGGATGTCATGGACACGCAGAGGCTCCTGCTGTAATGAGGGGGGACGGCGTGACAGCGCCCCATACTAGCGTGGCGACACGCCCGAGGAAACCCGGATCGCCTGGAGCACGTAGCGTCCGGTGTCCCGTGAACCCTTCCCCCGACCGGAGCATGCGTGCGCATCCCCCTCACCGCCATTGCCGTGTGGTCTCTTCTCGGATCGACTGCACCGGACGGTCGCGACGTCGTTCGTGCCGCTCAGGCGCGCTACGCCGGCAAGTGGTTCACGACGATGACCTTCGTCCAGAAGACCACCTACCCAACTCGCACCGCGAACGCCCCGGGTGGCGTCATCCAGACCTGGTACGAGACGATGCAGCTCCCCGGAATGCTGCGCATCGATATCGCCCCCGCGTCGAGTGGAACCGGGATGGTCTTCCGCAATGACTCGCTGTACCAGTTCAGTGGCGGCACCCTGCGTGGCGCGCGCGCCATGGCAGCGCCTGGGTGGAAGGCACGATCAAGATCCATCAGGGGGGCCGGCTCACCCAACTGGAGGAATATCAGGACATCCGCACCAACATCCCGCTGGAGGCCGAGCTCTTCGACCCAAGCCGCTCGACGCCGCCCCGATGGCTCGGTCAGGGTGAGGAACGGTGGCCCCCAGTGCCTCCTCGGAACTGAGATCCGCCTATATTTCGTGTCCCGTCGCACCGCGCGCCGGGACGTTCAGGTCTTGTGCCCAGCGAGGACTCCGTGATTTCCGTTGCCCCCATCCTGTTCCTGGCCGGCGCCCTGCTCGGCGCGCGGGGCCCCGATGGTGAAGCCGTTGTCCGTGCTGCTCATGCCAAGTATGCCGGCAAGTGGCCCACGACCTACACCTATGTCCAGAAGACCATCCTGCCCGACGGCCGCCCTGAGACGTGGTACCATGCCTTCCGCCTCCCCAGTCAGTTGCGGATCGATGTGGCACCATCGATCACGGGGCGGGCGATGCTGTATCGCAGCGATTCGCTCTACAGCTATGGCGCCAAGCAGATGAAGACGCGCACCTATTGGCCCAACTCCTTCCTGCTGCTCCTCGGGGATATCCACGTGGAGCCGGCTGCGGAGACCATCAAGCGGCTGAAGGCCTTCGGCTTCGACCTCGCCTCGACCCACGAGGAGACTTGGCAAGGCAAAACCGTGATTGTGGTCGGGGCCAGGAAGGGCGACCTGCGCTCGAAGCAGTTCTGGTTGGAGAAGGAGCGCATGATTCTGGTGCGCTTGATCGAGCCCAATGCC
>JBBRGR010000043.1:0-9186 GCA_038223815.1 Gemmatimonadales bacterium | reverse complement strand
CGCGCGGCGGTCAAGCAACGCGGTCAAGGGTAGATTTGGAGTATCCCCGCGCCCGAGGTGTCCATGTCCCGACGATTGCCCGCCGTTCCGGTGGCCCTGATGCTCTTCCTCGCCGCGTGCAGCGGCTCTGCGGGCGGTTCCGCGGCCTGCGGGATCGCCGCGCTGACCGGTCCGCTGGTCGCCAAGGAAGCCTTCGCCAAGGGAAACACCCTGACCGCCCCGCCGGAGGTGGTCCCGGCGTCGTTGCCGCTCCGGATCGTTGCTGGCCCCGCCCTGCGCGGCAATGTGGCCTCGGTAGACTCCCTCGGGTGGCACCTCTCCAGCCCGGATGCGGTCCATGCCGACACCCCGCTCGGGTACGGAGTGCTGATCGTGGACCGCCGCGGGGACGTGCTCGGAGTGCTGGTGTTCGAAGGTGTTGCCATTCCGGGTGCCCCACTCCTTGGCGACCTCGCCCTGCGCGACACGGTCATTCCGCTGCTTGGGGTCCGCGTGAACCGCGCGCAGATCGAGGATCCGAAGTGTCCGGTCTTCCCGGACTCGACACGCTGAGTTGGACCTACTCCGCGTCGAGTCGCCCAGCATCGCGGAGGCGACGGTCGGCCGTCACGACGTTGGGGAAGAAGAGCTGATCGCTGAGCGTGTCGAGCGTGGCGCGGATCACGGGGACGCGTTCCGCCACGCTGCTCAGCACGGGGGCGAGTCCGCTGCTTTCCGCGAGCTCGTGACCGCTCGCCAGCGCAAAGCCCCGCCTGCCGAGCGCCTCGTCGTAGCCGACATCGGGTCCTCCGCGACACAGTTGCTGGGCCGCGATCCGGTCAGGGAAGATGCCGGCCAGCCAGAGTGCGTAGTTGCCGAGGTGCGCACCGACCTGAAAACGGCGCGCGCCAACGCTGCGCTGGAGCTCGACGACCAGATCGACGAGGTAGCGGTGGGTGCACTCGTCGTGAGCATCGATTCGCCACGCGCGGTCGCGTCGCCCGAAGTCGAGCAGCAGGGCGGCGAGATAATCGGCCAGCTTCCGCGACACGACGCCGGCGCCCAGCATGGCGTGGCGCACCATCATGTAGACGAAGAGTGGCGCCGACGGCACCAGCAGCGTGCGGGCGGCACGCAGGCAGGCCGGGAGCGCCGGGTCATCGAGGAGCAGATCGGGACCTTCGCGCTCGTAGCGCTCCGTCAGCATCCGACGGCGACGCGCGTCACCGCGCGCGAGGAGGAGCAGCACGAGGTGCAGGTCGGGCTCGCGCAGTCGACTGCGGGCATTTGCACGGATCATGGTGGCGTCCTGGGAGAGAGCAACGGGTGGTGAATCCACTAGCGGCAGAATTGGGCGAGCCGTCAATCCCTCGCGTCATTCACGTGGCGAGCGGGCGGGAGTGGCGCGGAGGGCAGCGTCAGGTCTGGTTGCTGGCACGCGGCCTCTCGCGTTCGGCGCTGGTCGAGACGTCGGTCCTCACGGGACGGGACACCCGCCTCGCCCACGCGCTCCACTCGGCGGGAGTCGCTGTGATCCCGGTGCGCTGGCACGCCGGACTCGACCCGCGGGTGCTCACGCGACTCGTCCGATCGGCGGATCGGCGCACCGTTCTCCACGCGCACGATGGCCACGCGCATGCCCTCGCGGATGTCGCCGCACGGTTGACCGGCGCGCGCGTCGTCATCACCCGACGCCTGGCCACGCTGATCCGAGCACCGAATCGGTACCGACGCGCCGCGGCCGTCATCACGCTGTCGCGGGCGATCACCGAGTGCGTGCTGCAGTGCGGCGTGTCCCCAGCGCGGATCCACCAGATCCCGCCTGCGGTGGACCTCGACGCGCTGCGGCCATCACCCGAATGGCCTGACGCAGTCCCCCGGCCCGCGGGCAGCGCACCGCTCGTTGTTGCCATCGCCGCGCTGACAACCGAGAAGGGGATCGATGTCCTGCTTGACGCGGCGGCACGCCTCCGTCCCACCCACCCCGCCCTGCGCTGGCTGGTACTCGGAGAGGGCGCAGAACGCACCGCGCTCCTCGATCAACGCCATCGCCTCGGCGTGGACGAGGTCGTGTCCATGCCGGGGAGCGTTCCACGACCGGAAGGGGTGCTCACGCGCGCGACGCTCCTGATCCAGCCCTCCCGGCACGAGGGGTTCGGCTCGGTCGTGCTCGAGGCACTGGCGCTCGGCGTCCCCGTGGTGGCATCGGCCGTGGGGGGATTGCCCGACGCCCTTGCCGGCGGAGGCGGGGTTCTGGTGCCACCCAATGACCCGACCGCCCTGGCCAACGCCGTCGCCGGCCTCCTGGCGGAGCCCGCACGCCGTGCCGCGCTGGGGGAGGCGGGCCGTGCGGCGGCCGCAGGCTTCGGCGTCGAGCGGTTGGTCCAGCGGACCCTCGACGTGTATCGTTCGCTCGACCTTTACCCAGGCGCCTGATGCTGTATTTCTGTGTTCCGACGCACAACGAGGCCCCCACGGTGGGACTCCTCTGCTGGAAGATCCGCCGCGTGCTCGAAGAGACGTCGCGGGAATACCAGCTGATCGTCGGAGACGATGCCTCGACCGACGACACCAGCCAGGTGCTCGCCGCCTATGCCAAGGCGCTGCCGCTCACCGTACTCCGATCCGAAGAGCGTCTCGGCTACGCCGCCACGGTCGAGCGCGTGCTGAAGGAGGCCCTCCGGATGTCGGATCGCCACAAGCGCGACTCGGTGATCCTCCTTCCGGCAGACTTCACCTTCGATCTGGCTGAACTTCCCGAATTCCTCAAGCGGATTGACAGCGGCGCCGACATCGTCGTCGGCGAGGCAACGCTCATCGGGGAAATCGACCCCTGGCGCCGCCGCGTCCGGCAGTGGGCGCCTCGTCTGCTGGGACGGCGCACCCGTGTGCCCGGGATTCGCGATGTCGTCTCCGGAGTGATGGCCTTTCGCCTCGTGACGTTGCGCGCGGCCTTCCGGGATCGTCCGGAGCGCTGGCTCACCACCGAGGATTGGGCGGCCAACGCCGAGTTGCTCATCTGGGCCGCGGCGGGAGCTCGCCAGATCGAGTCCGTGGACATCACCGAGCGCGTGCAACGTCGCCAGCGCGCACCCCGACACGCCGCCTGGGATCGTGCCAAATCGCTCTGGGCCGCTCGACGAATGCTGGTTGCGCCGACCTTCACTCCGGAGGCGCCGCGCAAGGACCGGTCGCCTCGGGCGGCCACGACCCGGGATGCCGCGTGACGCTGTTGATTGCCGGTGCCGTGCTGTTGATGCAGGCGACTGTCGTCCTCCCCCCTCCCCCGTCGCTCTCGCCAGCGCCGTTCGGTGTCGGGGAAACGCTGGTGTTCAAGGGAAAGTACCAGATGTTCCGCCCCTGTTGCGCCACGCTCGCGGTGGAAGCGATCGATACGGTGCGGGGGGTGCCAAGCTACCGATTCTCGTTCAACTCCAAGATCTCGATCCTTGGCCTCTTCAAGAACGAAAGTCAGCTGACCTCGTGGACCGGCGTGCAGGATTTCAGCTCGCGTCGCTTCCTCAAGGTGATGAAGGACGCCAATCCCCCGCGCCAGGACTATCGCATCCACCCGGACTCCGGCTTCTTCCGGCGTGGGGCCGACACGGGCACGAAAGCGACCTCCGCCATTCCGCTCGATGACGTGGCGTTCTTCTACTACATCCGGCGTGTCCCGCTCGCGGTCGGTCAGACCTACGAGTATCACAACTACTGGCGGAAGGCGCAGAACCCGGTGCGCGTCCGGGTGCTCGGTCGCGAGACGATGAAGCTGCCCGATGGCACGGCAGTCACCTGCCTCGTCCTGCACCCGATCGTGGACGAGAAGGGCGGCATGTTCTCGAAGACCTCGGATGCGCGCCTCTGGGTGACCGACGACGTCCGCCGGCTTCCGGTGCAGATCCGCTCAAGCTACAACTTCGGCACCGTCACCCTGGTGCTGGACCGGATGACCCTCGTGCCTCCGGGTCACCCGGGGCCAAGCTAGGCGGATCGTGCACCTGCACTCTCCTCGGCGCCATGGCCGGCACGCAAACCGGCGCTCCCCCTGCAGGGAGCGCCGGTTTGCGTGCCGCGGGCCTCAGGCGGAAGGCGCCGAGGAGCCTCGAATCGTCTCACGCACCTTCTGCGCGGTGCCGGGGGAGAAGATCTTCAGGATCGTGTAGATCACGAACCCGAGGAAACCCCACCAGAGCAGCGTCAGAACCAGACCGATCAGGGCGCCGAAGACCGAGGTGAGGAGCTTGAAGGCCATCAACGCGACGAAGGCGAAGACGGCAAACCCCGTGATGTTGCGGACCATGTTAGACTCCCGGAAAGGCCACGGGTCGCACGATGCGATCCCGTCGCTGGAATCTACGCGCCCCACGCCGCTGAGGTTTCAACCCGCATCATATGACTCCACTCTCTGACGTCCTGGTAATTGGAGCTGGCGCGGTGGGCACGGCGACCGCCCGCGCGCTGGCCGTCGCCGGCGCCCGGGTGACCCTGCTCCAGCGGCCGGAAGTTGCCGGGGAGGGATGGCGTGCGGCCGCTGGGATGTTGGCCGCCCAGATCGAAGCGGGCACCGACGACCCCCTCTTCAATCTGGCCCTCGCCGGTCGCGCCTTCTACCGACGGCAGGCGGCCCCGCTTCGCGAGGCGACCGGGATCGACATCGACCTGCGTCTGACCGGGGTGCTCCAGATCGCACGGACCGAGGCCGACGAAGCCGCGTTCCGCGCCAAGGTCGCCTGGCAGCGGCAGCAAGCCCACCGTGCCGACTGGCTCGCCCCCGAAGAGGTCACTCAGGGATGGCCATGGCTCGCTCCGGGGCTCGGGGCATTCTGGTCGCCGGAAGACGGCGCACTGGATCCCCAGCGTGCCGTCGAGGCCTTCCGCGCCGATGCGGTCCGACTCGGCACCCGGATCGTGCACGACACCGCCATCGGGATCGATCGTCGAGGGGACACGCTGGTTGGTGTGATCGGCCAGCAGGATCGCTACGCCGCCGGGCACGTGGTCATCGCCGGGGGCGCGTGGGCAGGTCGCCTCGAGCAACTCCCCCGGCCCCTCTCGGTGGAGCCGTTGCGGGGGCAAATGGGCGCCTTCCCCTGGCCGTCCGAGGCCACGGAAGCCGTCGTGTACGGGCCGCGCTGCTACCTGCTCCGTCGCGGCAACGAGATGCTCGTGGGCGCCACGATGGAGCATGTCGGCTTCGATCCCACCACGACGCCCGCCGGTCTCGCCGAGCTCTTCGCGCGCGCCGCGACGATCTACCCTGCGTTGGCAGCGATGACGCCTGCCCGCACCTGGGCCGGGCTCCGACCCGGCACGCCCGATGGACTCCCGATCATCGGGCCCGAGCCTCGGCTGCGCGGCTTGTGGTATGCGACGGGCCACGGGCGCAACGGCATCCTGCTGGCGGGGGTCACCGGAGAGCTGATCGCGGCAGCAATTCAGGGCGAGCCGTGGTCGGACGAATATCTGCCGCTTCGGGCGTCGCGGTTCTGGAATTGGTGAACGGCGACGCTCGATGATCGATCATCGATCATCGTTGCTCGTTCACCGCTCCCCCCGCATCGTGGCCAGCCCTCGCGCAAACAACCCCAATCCGATGCCGACCGCCGCGAGTGCCGCACCGAGCGGGAGCCAGAGCCCGGCCTCCGCGCGGATGGTGCCTGCCGCGGCAGTCGCCTCGAGGATGCGATCGGTGACAGATGTCCCCGGATGCATCAGCCACCACCCCGCGAGAAGTACGAGCGCAGCCACCCCGAGGCTGAGCAGGCGACGCCGGGTTGCCCAGACGGCGAGCACGGTGCCGATCCAGCCGAGGGTCACATACCAGAGCCAGCGCGCGAGGATCGCCGAGGGTGGCATCGGCGCGCCATCCATCGCCTTGGCAACGGCGATGACGATGACGCCGGGGACCGCCATCACCAGGACCGCAAGCAAATGCCCTGCCCCGATCTCGCGGCGCGGGTGGGGCAGCTGCTGCAATCCTTCGAGCGCGCCGGTCGCGCGGCCGGCCATGAGCTGAAAGGCGATCCCGCTCGGGATCAGGGCGGCGAGCATCGGGAGATACAGGCGCGCATAGGTCGCGATCGGATCAAGGTCCGCAAGGATGACCGCGAGCATCGCCGCGATGATGAGCAATTCCCGCCGGAACTGCTCGAACGCGAGGCGCAGCCGAAGTCGCACGACCGCGAGCACGGGACCGCGCCCGATGGCTCCGAGTTCGCGCCGTGGCGCTGCCCCGAGCAGGACGCCCAATGCCGCGGGATCGGGACGAAACCGGGCGAGCCCATGTGCGAAGAGCGCGACTGCACCGCCAAAGAGCGCCACGGTGGGAAGCACCACGGCGGCGGGCAGCACGACCAGCAGGGCCAGGCTGCCATCGAGTCGGTCAAACGTCCCTGTGCCGAATTGCTCGATTGCCGCACCGACCCGCTCCACCACCGATTCCGGGACGAGGCTCGGTGCCAACCACAGCGTGAGCGGCAGCCACCAGAGCCGACGCATCGCGAAGCGTGCATTCAGCGCGAGCAGCACCCACAGGAACCACCACGCCAGCAACATCGCCAGCACGCCGATGGCAACGACCAGGGGCGCGGCGGCGGCGCTGCGGTCGGCGATCGCCATCCCCAGCGCGACGATGCCGAGGATACCCGGCGCTGTGCGCAGGGTGGCACCGAGGAGCCGCCCGGCCGCGATGGTGTGGAGCGAGAGGGGGAGGGTGCGGTCGAATTCCAGATGGCCGTGCCGCTTGTCCGACGCGAGGCTCCCGAGTGGGCCCATCACCAGCGCCATCACGATCGGGAGCGCGAGGACGCCGGCGATAAGCGCCGGCTGCTGGGGGAGCACCATGGTCAGCACGAGCAGCAGGAGGAGCAGTCCGCCACACCAAAGCACAAGGCGACGGCCGCGCACCAGTTCCAAGCGCACGACGGCGCGGAATCCACGCCAGTTCACGGCTGATCTCGGAGTACGTCCGCCACGAGCGCCGTGAGTTGCCCAGTGCTGCGCGCCTCGGTGAGGCGATCGCCGTCGAGCTCCCCCACGAGCACGCCGCGCCGCAACAGCAAGGCACGATCACAGAGCGATTCGACGTCCTCGAGCAGGTGGGACGAGAAGAGCAGGGCGCGCCCCGGCGCATTCGCAAAGCACTCGCGCAGCAACGCGAGCAATTCGAGACGGACAACCGGATCGAGTCCATTGGTCGGCTCATCGAGGACGAGCAGCTCGGGGCGGTAGGACTCCGCGCCGATGTAGGCCGCTTTGACTGCGGTGCCCCGCGAGAGGGCGGCAATGCGTTCGCTCGTATCCAGACCGAGTCGACGCGCGAGGTCGCGCTGGTAGGGATCATCCCAGGTCGGATAGCAGTCGCGCAGGAACGCGAACCATTCGCGCACTCGGAGCGCGGCATCAGCCGGCGGCTTCTCCCCGGCGAACCCGACCTTGGCACGCCAGGCATCGGGGGCGTGATGGGGATCGCGTCCAGCGATCTCGACCACCCCTCGGCGATCGAGCAGTCGCCCAGTCACGGCGCGAAGGAGGGTCGTCTTGCCGGCGGCGTTGGCGCCGAGGAGGGCGACCGTCTCGCCTCCGTGGATGGTGAATCCGAGGGGCCCGAGCGTGAAAGAGGGGTAACGCACCGTCAGGTCGCGGGTCTCGAGGATCGGGTGCACCAGTGGAGCCAGCCGGGTTGAGGATGGCGGGAAGGTGATGGCGGACCGCCACCGGGGGAAGGGCACCGCCGGCAGCAGCGCGACGTCGCTGGCCGAGGAGCGGCCGCCGTCGAGTGGTACATCCAAAGATCGACCTGGCAGCGTACTATTCCGGTGAGGTCTTCTGACCAGTGCAACACCTCCACTTCGAGACGTCCATGTTCAAGGAAGCGCCAGCCCTGACCCCGGTCTTCGACCCCCGATGGAGCGTCCCGTCACTTCTCTTTCATCGAGCGCCGTGCTCGGCTCGCAGGATGATGCCGCTCTTGTCCGCGCCCTCGTGGCTGGGGAGCAACGCGTGGTGGCCGAGCTCTACGATCGCTTCGCGCCTGGTCTGCTCGGCCTCGCGATGAGAATCACCCGCGACTGCGCCGACGCCGAGGAAGTCCTCGTCGACACCTTCGCCCAGGCGTGGCGGGAGTCGGCGCGGTATTCGAGCGCGCGAGGGTCAGTAGGGTCCTGGTTGGCGACGATCGCACGAAGCCGCGCGCTCGACAGCGTGCGGCGCCGCACGCGCCGTGGACGCCTCGACGAGGCGGCCGCGGCCGAGGCGGCGGTGTCACCGGTGGGCGTGGGAGAGCAGCCCGCCACGCCGGTGGCCACCCTGATCGCGGAAGAGCAGGCCACTCAGGTGCAGACGGCGCTCCGCGAGCTGCCTGCACCGCAGCGCACCGTGCTGGAGCTGGCGTACTTCGAGGGCCTCAGCCACACCGAGATCGCCGAGCGACTCGGTGAGCCACTCGGCACGGTGAAGACACGGACACGACTCGGTCTCCGACGACTGCGCCACTTGCTCCGACAGCTGGCCCCCACGGATGCATTGTGACCCCAGCGAAAGATCATCCCGAGTGGGAACTTGTGGAAGATTACGTGTTGGGGTTTCTCGACACGGCGGATCGGGTGGCCTTCGAAGCACGCCTCGCCAGCGACGCCGCGCTTGCCGCCGAGGTCCGCGACGCCCGCGAGGCGCTGGCCGCCATGGCGCTGGCCGAGCCGGTGGTGCCACTGCGAGCACTGAAGGACATCGTCCTCACCCGGATTGCCGCCGAGGCCGCCGGATCCCACGACCCACAGGTGCGCCCGCTGCGTCCGCCCGCGCCGCGCGTCCCGGTCTGGCTTGGGGTGGCCCTCGCGGCATCGCTCCTGGTGGTCGTGAAGGTCGAGCGCGATCGACGTGCGCTGGCTGACCAGATCCAGTCGATCCGGGTGGGGCTGGAGCAGTCGACCATCGCGAGCCTCGAAAAGGACTCGTTGATCGCACGGCTCACCGACCCGGCTGTCGAGTTGATCACGCTCACCGCGACCGGCGAGGCGAAGCCGGTGATCCGGACATACCTCGATCGGGTGGGGGCACGTGGCCTACTGGCCATCTCCTCCCTGTCGGCGCTCCCCGCAGGGCAGGTGTATCAGCTCTGGTTCATTGTGGAGGGGAACCCCGTCCCGGTCCCTTCAATCACCTTCGTCCCGGATGCCGATGGGCGGGTCCTTGTCCCCTCGTTCTCCT
>JBBRGR010000042.1:0-9211 GCA_038223815.1 Gemmatimonadales bacterium | reverse complement strand
CCTTGGCGAAACGCTCGGCGAACTTCCCGCTCTTCGGCAGCGCGTAGAGCGGGTTGGCCTCGTGGACGATGACCACCCCGACCTGCCCGCGATCCATGGCGTCTAAGAGCCCCTGCACCCCAGCGTAGCCGTCGCTCGGTGCCGGATCGGCGCCGAAGACCACCGTGCGGCCAATGGTGCCCGCGACGGTATTGAGCATGTTGACCGCCGCACAGAGATCGATGGCGCCACGGTGCTGGACCGAGATGCCACCGGCCACGGCGAGCGACGGTTCGGCCGTCGCGAAGGCATCGGCGAGGGCGGTGAGCTGCTCAGCGGGGACGCCGGCTTCCTTCGCCACCATCTCCGGCGAGTACTGCGCCAGGGAGCCCGCCAGTGGGTGGCCGCGCTGGACGGCAACCAGATGCGCCAGGCCGAGGGCGACCAACGTCTCCTGCCCCGGGGCCACCTGAAGGTACAGGTCGGCGTTCGCGCCGGTCAGCGACATCCGCGGACCGATGTAGGTGTGCTTCGCCATCGTGCCGTCGTGCAACCCATGCGCGGCCGCAAAGCCACGCTGCTGCTCGATGACCGGACCCCACGTCTCGAGGAAGTCCGCGCCGAACGAGACGATGGACCTGGCCGCGCCGAAATCGAAAGTCGGCAGATCGCTGCGGTTCCACGTGCGGAGATTGGCCTGCCGCTCCGCCTCACGGGCGAACGGCTCCCACTGCACCACCTGACCCCCGATGGCGCCGACCCAGTCGCGCACCAGTCCGGTGAAGGTCGAGGCGCCGTAGCCGTTCAGGAAGGCGACCTTGCCGGGGGCGGCCTGCACTTTGGCGGCGAGGCGGGCGATCGCATCGTCCCAGGTGATGGCGTCAAAGCCACCCGCCGCGTTGCGCGCCATCGGGGCGCCCAGTCGATCAGGATTGTAGAGCGACTGGAGCCCAGCCTGGCCGCGGCTGCACAGCGTCCCGGCATTGGTCGGGTGGTCGGGGTTCCCCTCGAGCTTGATCGGGCGTCCCTCGCGCGTCTTCACGTGGAGTCCGCACCCGGTGGCGCATTCCGTACAGGTGCTGGCATACCACGTCGCCACGCCGGGAATCTGCTGCTCCGACTGGACGAGGTACGGCACCAGCTTCGCCACGCGGTCCGTCGAGCAGCCCGACAACGCGGCCGTCCCCGCCCCCGTGACCCCCAACACCTTGAGGAACTGTCGCCGGTCAACCCCGGTCGATTCCTGTTCGTCGGCCATTGCCGCTCCCTGATCTGGCAGTCGAGTCGTCATGTTCAGTAGTGGCACACGGAACAATCGCGCGAGACCTTGCGCTCGATGTGGCAGTTGATGCACCAGCCCATGTTGTTCACGTTGTTCGCCTGGAAGACCTGCGGCATCCGCGCCACGTTGCCATGACAGGTCGCGCACGCGTTCGGCCCCAGCGCCTTGATGTGGCGCTGGTGGGGGAAATGCACGTGGCGCGCGAGCGAGTGGATCCGCACCCACTCGATCGGCTCCTTCTTGTTCCATGCATCGCGCAGCTTCTGGATCTCGGCCTTGTTCTCCGCAGTCTTGCCGGCGACCGCGATATGACAGCCCATGCACGTCTGCATGCTCGGGATGCCCGGCTCCGAGGAGACGCCCACCGAATAGTGGCAGTACTGACACTGCATCTTGAGCTGACCGGAATGGACGTCGTGCCGGAAGAAAATGGGCTGCTTCGGACCCTTGAACCCCGAGGAATCAGCGGCGGTGAGTGCCACCGCATCGGGGGTTGCTTGTTGCGCGTCGGTCCGCGGGACGAGCGCCATTGCGCCCACCACCGCGACCGCCGCGCCGAGTCCGAGGAAGAACCGCTTGCGCATAGTCGCTGACCGCCGAAGAGGATCCGACTTTGTGAAAGATTTCACGAGCGTTGGCCCCGCAAAAGGAGGGAGCCCCAGCCGCGACTCCCTCTGCCGGGCGCAAAGTTAGCGCAGGGGTGCCATCCGTTCAACTACTGGCCTGCTCGTCCCTTGGGGTGTCCGGGCGGGTACCCGCCTCCGGCCCCCCAGTTCCCCCTGGGACATGGGGGGGGCGAGGCGGGAGCAGCCCCGACCGCCGGAGGAAATGCCCGACCTCAAGACCGATCGCCCGGAGGAGGGTCGCCTCCCGTCCATCCGGATCGGCCCGGAAGATCAGCTCGCGAAATCCCCGCATGACCAGTTCCGGCTCGCGCTTCTTGAAGAACTGGATCGCCGTGAGCGCGGCCTCCCAATCGCCGAAGAGCGCCTCCAGTTGCTCATGGCGCGCGGGCCCGGCGGCGTGACGCGGCGCCTTGAAGGGGATGGCGTCGCCGCCCCGGGCGACCCAGACCTCGTAGGCCAGGATCGCCCACGCCTGCGCCAGGTTGAGGGAGGCATAGTCCGGATTCGCGGAGATGGTGACCAGCTCGGCACAGCGGTCCAGTTCGTCGTTCTGCAGCCCGTGCGCCTCCCGCCCTGCCAGGATCCCCACCCGTCCGACCATCGATCGGGCAACGAGCGCGGCCGCGGCTTCGCGAGGGCGGCGCGTGGTCCGCTTGGCAGTGCGCTCGCGCCCGGTGAGCGCGACCACGTGGGTGAGGTCGGCACACGCCGCATCCAGCGAATCGTGGATCGTCATCCGGTCGAGCAGATCTGCAGTATTGTGGGCGACGCCCTCGATCCGGTAGTGATCGATCGGGCACTCGGGCTGCACCAGCCGCACCTCCATCACGCCGAAATTCTTGGCGATCCGGATGCAGGACGCGAGGTTCACCAGGTCCTGAATCGCAACCAGAATGAGCACCGGCGCCGTCCCCTGCAGCGACTCGCTCATCCGCGGAGGAGCACGCCGGCGTCCTGCTCTGCCGTGCGAATCGGGTCGAGATAGTCGGCCTGATCCCCGAGGCGCGCGCGCAGGGCGCGATACTGCTCCCGGACCTCGGCAAGGACCGGTGCATTGACCCCCAGCGACGCCGCCAGGTGGGTGGCAATACCGATGTCCTTCTCCAGCAGCGCCAGTCGGAAGAGCTGGGGCCATGCGCCCGTGAGGACCCGCTCCGGGACCAGTGCCTCGCTCACAAAGGAGCGGCCGCTCGACGCATTGAGCGCCTCGACTGCCGCCCGCGGGTCGAGCCCCGCCTTGGCGAGGGTGACCAACCCCTCGCCCACGGCAAGGATGTGCACCGCCAACAAGGCGTTGTTCACTGCCTTCATGGCGTGGCCCGCCCCGACGGGTCCCAGGTGGATGACCTTTCCCGCGAAGGGCGCGACCACCTTGGTGGCGCGGGCGACGTCCGCCGGGTTCCCACCACACATGACCGTTAGCGTCCCTGCCGCTGCCATGGGTGGCCCCCCGCTGACCGGTGCGTCCACGAAGCCGATCCCGCGCTCGGCCAATCGGGCCGCGATGTCGCGCGAGGTGGTCGGATCGCCAGAGGTGCAGTCCACCAGGAGGCTGCCCGGCACCATGCCGGCGAGCAGGCCATCCGGGCCGTCGAGAAGCGCTGCCACCTCGCCGGAGGTCGGCAGGCAGGTGATGATGGCGTCGCGGCCGGCGGCGAGTTCCCGGGGCGTCGCCGCCCGCGTCGCGCTGGGGTGCTCGACCACAAACGCATCGGCGCGCCCAGCCGTGCGGTTCCAGACGACCAGACCCGCGTCGGCAGCCAAGCGACGGGCCATGGGGGTGCCGATGGCGCCGAGCCCGGCGAAACCGATCTTCACAATGCAACTCCGGAGGTGCGGGACAGCTAGAATCTAGGGCATGTCCACTCGGATCCTGCATTGCGATCTCGACGCCTTCTTCGTGGAGGTCTGTCGCCGACACGACCCGACCCTCGAAGGGGTCGAGTTGCTGATCGTCGGCGGGCGTCGCCAATCGCGCGGTGTGGTGCAGTCGGCCTCGTATGGGGCACGCGCCTTCGGCGTGCGGAGCGGGATGCCGATTGCCGAAGCCGCGCGGCGCTGCCCCGATGCCACCTTCGTGAAGGGGGAGTTCGCGTGGTACCGTGAGGCCTCGCGCGCCGTTCGCGCGGTGCTTGAACGCCACGCCCCGCTTGCGGTCATGACCGGCATGGACGAGGGGTACCTGGACTTCTCCGGTACCGACTTGATGCATCCGATCTCGTTGCTCGATCTGGCGGCGCAGATCCGCCACGACGTGCGCGGTGCTGCCAACCTTGATTGCTCCATCGGGATCGGCCCGATTCGGATGCTGGCCAAGCTCGCCTCGGTCTACGCCAAGCCACGCGGCGTCTGCGAGGTACGTGCCGGCTGGGAGCGCGGCTTCCTCGCGGGCTTGTCGTTGAAGGCCTTGCCGGGGATCGGGCCAAAGACCACAGCGCGGCTCGCCGCACGCGGTCTCACCGATGTCGTGCAGGTGCAGACCATGGCAGTCGATACGCTCGGTGCCCTGCTTGGGCGCGAAGAGGCGATCGCGCTCAAGCGGCGCGCCGAGGGCGCGGGCGGCAGCATCGTGCGGCCGGCGGGTCCGCCCAAGTCGATCTCTCGCGAGACGACCTTTGCACGCGATGTGACCGATGGCGCCGAGCTGGATCGGATGCTGCACCTCCTCACGGCGCGCGTGGCCGGACAACTGCGCGACGAAGGGCTGCAGGCGGGCGCTGTTGTGCTCAAGCTGCGTCACAGTGACTTCACCACCGTCACGCGGCGCACGACGATCACGACGCCGACCGCGCTCGATGCCGAGTTGATGGCCGCGGCGCGCCGACTCCTCGGGCCGGCGTTGGCCGCGGCCCGCAGCACGCGGCAAGCGGTCCGACTCCTCGGCATCGCCGCGACCGCGCTGGGCCAGGTGGAGGCACCCGACCTGTTCGAATCGGAGGAACGGGGCAAGGCACGTGACGTCTCGCGCGCCGTGGACGCTGTCCGGGCCCGGTTCGGCTTCGAGGCGATGCAGAGTGCCCGACTCGTGGGGCGTCCCGACCCGCGCCGCGCCGTGGCCGACGGGGACGCTGACTAGATTTCAGCCTGGACACTTCACTTCCGGAGCAGCAGATGGCGAGCGCAGAAGGCCGCAGCATTCCATTCGTCGGACCCGAGGCCATCGACGTGGCCGTCCTCGAGACCTTTCCGTATCAGGGCCCCGATCAGCAGATCGTGACCACCACGGACGAATTCTCGGCGGTCTGCCCCTTCAGCGGACTGCCCGACATCGCCCGACTCACTCTTGAGTACATGCCGAGCGACGCCTGCATCGAGCTCAAGAGTCTCAAGTACTACATGATGAGCTACCGAAACGTCGGGATCTTCCAGGAGCACGCCACGGCGCGCTTCGCAGAGGACCTCCAGCGCGTGCTCAAGGCGAAGCGGCTCTCGGTCACGACGCGGTACAACGTCCGCGGTGGGTTTTTGACGACGTGCACGGTAGCGCTCCCCGGCTGACTGCGGCTTGCCAAGGGCCGTACCGGAGCCCATTGTATCAGAACGCATCTACGCGCGGTACGCGCTGCTGGTACGTTTCCCCGACACGGAGTGAGCCCGATCATGCGCCTCCCGCTGCTCTGCACCCTGCTGCTGGCCGCCTGCGCCGGTGGCGAGAAGACCCCCGAGACGTCCGAGACCGCGCCTGCAGCGCTGACCGCCGCCAATCTTTCTGGAACCTGGACGGGGAGCAGCATGGCGCCCGGGTCGGACTCCGTCCTTTCCACCTGGACCATCACGATGACCAGCGACTCGACCGGCACCTTCGCGATGGCGGGCGCGCCAGACTTGGCGTATGCGGTGGTCTTCGACGGAGACAGTGCCATCGCCACCTCCGGTTCGTACGTCGACCCGAACATCGGGACGGACTTGATCATGTGGCAGTCGATCGGTCGTCTGGACGCCACCGCCACCTTTGGCGGCACCTTCACGACGATGCTTGCGGCGCAGCACGACTCGGTCGTGGCGCGCGGCACCTGGCGGGCGACGAAGAACCCCTGAACCATTCTGCAACGTGAACGGCGGCTCCCACTGGCACCCCGGTGGGGGCCGCCGTTTTGTCAGGCGTCGATCGCACGATTCTTGCAAAGTCGAGGAGCCGTCATGGCCCTCTCCCCCGAATTCATTGCCCTGCAGGAATCTCTCCTCGGCCGCTACTCCCTCGAGCGTGAGCTCGGTCGCGGCGGGATGGGGACGGTCTATCTCGCCCGCGACGTCACGCTCGACCGTCCGGTGGCGATCAAATTCTTGCGTGCCGATCTGGCGACCGACCGCGGCGCCCGCTCCCGCTTCCTGCACGAGGCGCGGACTGCGGCGCGGTTGGCCCACCCCCACATCGTCCCGATCTACGCAGTGGCCGCCGAGGGGAGTCGGCCCTTCCTGGTGATGGCGCTCGTCGATGGCGAGACGCTGGGTGCCCGGGTGCGGCGGCGCGGTGCCCTGCCCCCGGACGCAGGCGAGCGATTGCTCCGCGAGCTGGCCTGGGCACTCGGCTACGCGCACGCGCAGGGCGTCGTGCATCGCGATCTGACGCTGGAAAACGTCCTGATCGAGCGCGACTCCGGCCGCGCGCTGCTCGGCGATTTCGGCCTCGCGACGGCGCTCGAGACGGTGGAATCGCAGCCATGCTTCGGGACCCCAGGGTACCTCGCGCCCGAGGTGATCCGCGGCGAGCCAGCGACCACTGCGAGCGATCTCTATGCGCTGGGCGTCGTCGTCTGGCACGCCCTGGCTGGGCGCGCGCCCTTCGACGCCGACACCCCCGCCGCACTGCTGGCGAAGCACCTGGTCCAGCAGGCGCCACCGCTCGCGCCGCTGGCCCGTGGTGCCTCGCGCCGATTGGTGGCGGCGGTGGAGCAGTGCCTGGCGAAGGACGCCGACGCTCGGCCCCACGAGGCGGCAGCGCTGCTGGCCTTGCTCGAACGCGCGCCGGAGCCGGTGGCGATCGCACCGGCGTTGCGGCACTGGTTCACCCGCTGGGCGCGCTTCCGCCCGATCTACTCGTTGGCGACGCCGATTCTCGCGCTGCAAACGTGGCTGCTCTTCTGGGGATCCCAGGAACTCGCGTCGCGTGGACTGCTGATCGCCGCCGGGATCTCCTCGGTGCTGAGCATCACCGCCATTCCGCTCCTCGCCCACCTGGGCTTCGAGGCGTGGGCGCTCCGGGCCCTGCATCGCGTGGGCTTCGGCATCGCCGACATCCGCGCGGCCTACCCGCATTGGCGGGATGCGCTTGAGCGCGAGCGTCGCGTCGAGCGCATCCCCCCGCTCCCCGGTCGCGTCGTCTTTGACCTCACGGTGATCGGCGCCGTCGTGCTCGCGGTCGTCTTCGGGTTCATCTACCCCAACGTCGATGGCTGGTATAGTTGGGGACCGGAGGCGGAATACGTCAAGCGGACGATCCTCACCATGTCGAGCACGCTGTACCTCGCCACGCTCACCGGCATCGGCATCGGCTTCGCCTCGCCGGGATTCCGGATCGCGCCGGGCGGCCGCTTCCGCCGACTGGTTGAGCGCTTCTGGCAATCCCGCCTTGCCTCCGCCGTCACCACGCTCGCGTCCCTCGGCCAACGGCAGCGCCTGGCCGCAAGTTCAACCCTGCATCGCAACACCGAACTGGTCCTTGGTCTCGCGGTCGACGACCTCTGGCATGCCATCCCTGCGACCCTCCGCGACGGACTCGGCGAGGTCCCGGAACTCGCCCACACACTGCAAGCCAGTGCCGGCGAGCTGCGCGGCATTGCCGATCGGCTGCGGGAGAGCGAACGCGAGACCGACCACGACGAGGCCGAGCAGCAGCGACTGCGCACCATGCGGGAGGCAGTGGAGCGGCGCCAACGCGAGGTGGTCGCGACGATCGAGCGCCTCCGACTGCAGCTGCTCCGCTTGGTCGCGTCGAGGGAGCAGAGCCAGGAGTTGACCAGCCACCTCGTGACCGCCCGAGACCTGGAGCAGTCGCTGCTGGTCGACATCGCGGCCCACAACGCGGTACGCGTCGTGTTGGGTCGTCCGGCACGCCGCGCGGACGCGGGTGCCACGCCGACGCCGAAGGCCGCGTGACGACGCCGGGCGACGAGACGATCCCCTTCGAGCGACTGCAGGACGCGCTCGCTGGCATCTGGTCGATCGAGCGCGAGCTCGGCCGCGGCGGAATGGGCACCGTCTTCCTCGCCCGCGACGTGGCGCTCGATCGACCGGTGGCGCTGAAGGTATTGCATCCGCGACTCGCGGCCGACCCGGAACAGCGCGAGCGTTTCCTCCGCGAGGCACGCACCGGAGCGCGGCTCTCGCATCCGCACATCGTCCCCATCTACGCCGTCGCGGCGCAGGACGATCTCGTGTACTTCGTGATGGGGCTCGTCGATGGTGAAAGCGTCGGTGACCGCCTGCGTCGCGAGGGGCCGCTCCGTGGCGACGACGCGGAACGCATCCTGCGCGAGGTCGCGTGGGCGCTCTCGTATGCCCACGCGATGGGAATCGTGCACCGCGATGTCACCATCGAGAACATTCTGCTCGAGCGGCGGACCGGGCGCGGCATGCTCGCTGACTTCGGCATCGCCGCGGCCGTCGATCGCGAGGGCGAGGAGCCGCTGCTTGGTACGCCATCGTACATCGCTCCCGAAGTGATCCAGGGAGCGCAGGCCACCGCGGCGAGCGACCTCTACGCGCTGGGGGTCACCGGCTGGACCATGCTCGCGGGCCATACACCGTTCATGGCGGACGATACGCCGGCTCTTCTGCTCAGGCACCTCACCGAGCCGGTGCCGCCGTTGCTGCGTGCGGCACCCGGCACGTCGTATCGGCTCGCACGCGCGCTCGAAGCCGCGATGGCGAAGGACCCGGCCGCGCGTCCGGAGGGTGCTGAGGGATGGTTGGCGCTCCTTGCCGGTGACGGAGAGAGCGTTCTGCTCGCCGCACCGCTCCGCCGTTGGCTGACGCGGTGGGAAATGGTCCGGCCATTCTATGCGCTTGGGATGACGGTATCGGCGATGCTGGCCATTGGCAGCATGTCCGGTCTCGGGGCCGATGCCATCTTCTACGGGCGCTACGGCGAACTCCTCGGCGTGGCGGCGCTCACCGTGCTGACCTTCGCGGTCATCGGGACCGTGCACATGGGAATCGAGTTCGCGCTCCTGCGACGGTTGGCGAAGGAAGGGTTTCGTCACGGCGATTTGGTCCAGGCGCTGACTCGAGCCCGGCAAGCAGCACACCGGGCCGGCCAGCAGACTGCATCGCTGCTGGGGCGGGTCGTGAATGATATCGCCTGGCTCGCCGGTCTGACGTGGAT
>JBBRGR010000041.1:0-9294 GCA_038223815.1 Gemmatimonadales bacterium | reverse complement strand
CCGCCACCCGGGGCACTCCGGAGCATGGTCCCGCCGGCGAGGGAGACCGCAAGGTCGTAGCCGTCCCGGCGATCGGCGCGCAGGGCGTTGGCCGCGATCCACCCCTCGAATCGGATTTCGACCGCGGTGCCTCGGGCGATGCCGGCGACGACGGGGGTGCCCTTCGTCAGGCGACCAAGCGTCGTCCCTCCGGGCTCCTTGAGGAAGTCGGCCTCACTGGCGATGACGGTCCCGGCGGGGCGCTGCGCGGGGAGCGGGGCCGCAAGGCACGCCAAAGCGGCCCAGCGCAGCAGGCAACAGGCTGGTCGGCGGATTCTGGCAGGGGTAGATTGCGGCGCTCCGATCACGGATTGAGAGTGTAGACGTCGCGGAGGAGCATGTCAAACGCCCGCACGAAGGCCGCCCCGGTCCTGTTGCTCATTCTCGACGGCTGGGGGTGGCGGACCGACCCGGAAGGCAACGCGATCGCGATGGCCGACACGCCGACCTGGGACCGCCTCGTGGCGGGCGCCCCTCGGACCCTGCTCGACGCCAGCGGTCTTGCCGTCGGCCTGCCGCTCGGCCAGATGGGCAACTCCGAGGTGGGCCACCTGAACCTCGGCGCCGGCCGCGTCGTTCCTCAGGATCTGGTCCGCATCAACCAGACGATCGCCCGCGACGAATTCATCACGCTCCCCGCGTTTGCCGCGCTCTGCGCCGATGTCATCCGCGCCGGGAGCACGCTGCATCTCGCGGGGCTGCTCGGCTGGGGTGGGGTCCATGCCATCGATGGACACCTCCGCGCCGCAATCGATGCCGCGATCCGTCTCGGCGTGCCCCGCATCGCCATCCACGGCTTCCTGGACGGACGCGACTCGCCACCAACCTCGGGCGCCGATGTCGTGGCCGCCCTGCAGGAGGACATGGCCCGCCTCGGCGGTGGACGGACGGTCCTGGCCTCGCTGGTCGGCCGCTATTTCGCGATGGACCGCGACCGCCGGTGGGAACGACTGCATCTGGCCTACGAGGCCATGGTGCACGGCGTGGGATTGCCGGTGACGGATCCGGTCGGCGCCGTGCGGGACGCCTACGCACGCGGTGAAACCGATGAGTTCGTGAAGCCGTTGGTGATGACGGCCGACGGCGCAGCGGTCGCGCCGCTTCGCGAGGGAGATGGCATCTTCTTCGTCAACTACCGCTCGGACCGGATGCGACAGATCGTCGGCGCTCTCTGCATCGCGGGCTTTGATGGCTTCGACGTCCGCGATCGTCCAAGGCTCCGCACCGCGACGATGACGCAGTACGATCAGACTTTTCCGATCCCGTCGGCGTTTCCTCCGTTCTCCATGGCACGCATTCTGGCGGAAACATTGAGCGAAGTCGGGCGCACGCAATTCCGGACCGCCGAGACCGAGAAGTACCCGCACGTCACCTATTTCTTCAACGGTGGCAACGAAGTCCCCTGGCCTGGCGAGGAGCGTGAACTGGTGGCCTCGCAGAAAGTCGCGACCTATGACCTCGCGCCGGCGATGAGCGCGGCCGGGATCACGGACGTGCTCTGTCGTGCCCTCGCGCGGGGCGAGCATGATTTCTTCCTCGCGAATTTCGCGAACGCCGACATGGTCGGCCACACCGGCGTCATGCCGGCCGTGATCCAGGCCGTCGAGGCCGTGGACCGTGCCCTGAGCCGAGTGCTCGCCGAGGCCGCGCGTGTCGGGGCTCGTGTCCTGGTCACCGCCGACCATGGCAACGCCGAGATGATGATCGATCCGGCCACCGGTGGGCCGCACACCGCCCACACGACCAATCCGGTGCCCTTCCTGACGGTGGGCCACGAGGCCCCACTCCGTGCCGGCGGTGCACTCTGCGATGTCGCGCCGACGATTCTCTCGCTGCTCGCCCTCGAGCAGCCGCGCGAGATGACTGGTCGCTCCCTTCTCCTCGCCTGAGGTGTAGCTTTCGTGTCGATGCCTGCCCCCCTTCGTGGTCTCCGTCGTGCCCTGCTCGCCCTGCCCCTCCTCCTGCCGCTGGGCGCATTGGCGGCGCAAGTCGGCTACCTCCCTGGCGAATCGCCGTTTCGCGAGATTCGCCACGGCCGCTACCTCGAACTGCAGGGCGGTCAGCTCTTCGGCAATGGCGGGCCACTCAAGGTCGGCGCGCAGGACGGCCGGATCATGGGATTCCGTGCCGTGTTCCGAGGCCGGAACTCCGTGCAACTCGGGCTCGGCGCGTGGACCAGCACGGCGCAACGCTTCATCGTCGATGCCGACCAGGCTCCCGCGACCCGGGTGACGGGTCCGATCGATCAGCGGCTCACCGGCGGCGAGTTCGACCTGCAACTCAACCTCACTGGCGGCAAGACGTGGAAAGGCCTGGCGCCCTTCGCCGGAGTGGGGCTCGGGATGGTCAACGGCGAGAAGTCACCGGCCGCAGATACCTCGGGCTACAAGTTCGGGACCAAGTTCTACTTCGCCCCGAAGGTGGGGACCCGCTATTTCGTCGGGCAGCGCCTCTATGTGAAGGTCGAGGCCCGTGCGTTCATCTGGAAGCTGGCGTATCCGGCGTCCTATGCGGATGAACCGACGCAGGCCCCGGGCACGGTGGACAACCCCAACGCCGTCAACCCGACAGGGCGCCGCACCGAGTATACCCCGGTGCCGGCGCTCATCTTCGGCCTCGGCATCCGGTTCTGATCGCCGTGGGTCATGCCTGCGCGCTCACCCGCGTCATCACCTTCCACGCGCTGCATCGGTACTACAAACCGTCCTGGAGCGAGGCAGAGAATCAGCGGCGCTTCGGCTGGACCAGCGACGCCCCTGGGCACGGGCACCTGTATCGGGTGGAGGTCACGGTCGCCGGACCGCTCGATCCCGAGACCCAGATGGTGATGGATCTTGCGACGCTTGACACGCTCCTGACCGAAGAAGTCGCGGAGCCGCTCGCGGGCCGCCATCTTGGGGAGGCCGTGGCAGCATTCGCCCCGGGAGCGGCACTGCCAACCTGCGAGGCCATCGCGGCGTGGTGCTACGACCGGATTGCTGCACGTCTCCCGTCCGGAACGCGACTGGAGCGGGTCCTGGTCGCCGAAGATGCCACGCTGTGGGCGGAGTGCCGCGGACCCGCCTGAATCCAACCTGTCCGTCCTGCCACGTTTCGGAGCACTGCATGCCATTCCCCCGATCCCGCCCTAGCGTCAGCCTCCTGCTGATGATTGCCGGCACCATCTCGCACGTATCCCTGGGCACTGCCCAGGCGACGCGGGATCAGAGTCGCCTGGTGATCGGTGTGTCGGCGGGCTACATCGGCGGCGGCGATCTCTGGTCCGTCGCCGCGCAGCCGATCGTCACGCGGACCGAGGCCATCGATGTCTTTTCGCTGGACCGGCGCCTCCGCTCGAACGTGACGTTCGTCGGCCACGCCACCTGGTTCAAGAGTGCCAACCTCGGCTTCACTGGCGAGGTCTCCTACCTCGGCCTCGGGACCCAGGACTCCTGTACCTTGGCGATCGCCAGCGGGGATCCGCTCAATCGGCTTGCCTGCCGAGCCATCAATGGCAACCAGCGTCCGGCCTCCGCCGTGGCGCTCGGGGGTGGCGTCGTCTTTCGCCCCGCGAGTCGCGCCTTTCTGCAACCGTACGGGCGCGCCATCGGCGGCATCGCCATCGCTCCGCGCAGCGTGGTCCGCACGGTCGGCACCATCGGTGCCTTCGGCGATACGGCATTCACCGTCTATGCCCAGGACGAGAGCCCCGATACGAAGCTGATGGGCACCCTTGCCTTTGGTCTCGCGACCTCCGCCACGCCAGGGTACCAGTTCCGGATCGAACTGCGGAACAGCTGGGTCCAACTGCCGATCGTCACCGGACCGACCACGGTTCAGGGACTGGTCCCGCCAACACGGACCGTCTGGAAGGCCCTGCCCTCGCTCGTCCTCGGATTTGACATCGTACTCGAGAAGCGTCGAGGACGACGCTACTGATGACATGCGCCCGGGACCGCTGAGCGTCGACGAGGCCATTGCGGCCCTGCTCTCCGAGCTGGTGCCGCTCACCGTGGAACCACGCGCGCTCCATGCCGCGCTCGGTGCGGTCCTGGCCGAGCCGATCGTGGCGCCGTTCCCCCTCCCCCGCTGGACCAATGCTGCCATGGACGGCTACGCCGCTCGCGCCGACGACGTGCGGGGCGCCACGCCTGAGCGGCCGGCGACCTTGACGGTCGTCGCGCACCTTGCCGCCGGCGCGCCCATGCCGCGACCACTCGCGCCGGGCGAAGCGATGCGGATCTTCACCGGTGCCCCGGTCCCGGAAGGGGCCGACAGCGTGATCCGCCAGGAGGACAGCGACCTGGGGACGAAGACCGTGCAGATTCGCTCCGATCGCGACGCGGGTCGCCATGTGCGCCGCACCGGATCCGATCTGGCAGCCGGCAGCGACGCGCTCCCCGGCGGCACGGTGATCGGCCCCGGGGTGATCGCGCTCCTCGCTTCCCTCGGCGTGGCGCATCCTCGTGTCCATCGCACGCCACGCATCGCGATCATCAGCACGGGCGATGAGCTGACCCCCTTGGATGACGCCGCGCGGATCGCGTCCGGGGAGCGCCTCGCCGACAGCAACACCCCGGCGCTCGTGGCGCTCACCACCCTGGCGGGTGGGGAGGCGATCGCGCTGGGACCGGTGCGAGACGATCCGGAGGCACTCGCGGCCACGATCCAGGGAGCCACAACGGCCGACGTGATCATCACAGTGGGTGGCGTGTCGGTGGGGGACCACGACCATGTCCCCGCGGTCATCACGATGCTCGCAGGCGACGTGCTCTTCCGGCGGATTCGGCTCCGCCCCGGCGGGCCGACGACGGCCGCGCGACTCCCGGACGGCCGGCTCTGGCTCGCCCTGCCGGGCAACCCCGTCTCGGCGCTGGTGACCTTCACGCTTTTTGCCCGGCCGGTGATCCGGCGACTCGCGGGCGATCCCTCGCCTGTCCGCCGGACCACCGCAGTCCGGATGGCCGACGCCATCACCCCTGACCCCTCGCTCGAGCTCTGCCTCCGCGGGGCCTGGAGCGGCGGGGCCGAGGACGGCGTCGTCACCGCACACACGACCGGACCGGCCGGCTCCGCCATGATGACCTCGCTGCGCGGGGCGGAGCTGCTGGTCCGGGTCCCTGCCGGATCGGCCGTCCTGGCACCGGGAACCATTTTGGATGCCATGCCGTTTCCCTGAAATACCGCGCGGGAGTTGATCCCGTGCCGCTCCGCCACTAGCGTTCTGTGGCAAGAAGGGGAGTAGCCCAGCCGCCTAGGTCAGGCGGTCGTCGGCATCGTCAAGACTGCGCACCCCTGGTGCGCACGGTGCCGCGGGAGAGCCGTTGTCGGCTATTCAGGCGAGACCTTCGTCACCACCCGTCACCGCGGGGGCGACGAAGTCTCGCCTTCGTCTTTATATAGGGAGGATGTGCTGATGGCGAACCACGCCAAGACTTTCATTCTGCTTGCCGGCATGATCTCGATCATGCTGGCGGGCGGCCAGATCATCGGCGGCACCTCCGGGCTGATGCTCGGCGGTTCGCTCGGCGTGATCATGGCCTTCGTGTCCTTCTGGTTCTCCGACTCGATGGTCCTGCGCGGCTACCACGCCAAGGTGGTCACGGCGGCGGAGGCACCGGATCTGTTTGCCATGGTGGACGAACTGCGCCAACGGGCAGGACTGCCGATGCCGCGGGTGGCGATCGTGCCGTCGGAGCAGCCGAACGCCTTTGCCACGGGCCGCTCGGAGGCGAAGGCCGTGGTGGCCGTGACCGAGGGGATGCTGCGGTCACTGCCCCGCGATGAGCTGGCGGGCGTGATCGCGCACGAGCTGGCACACATCAAGAACAAGGACATGCTGATCCAGACGATCGCGGCCGGGATCGGCTCGATGATCTCGATCCTCCCGTGGCTGATCGGCAGCGTCATGCGCCGCGACGACGACGAGGGGGGTGGCATCGGCGACATCGCCTTCATGGTGCTCGCGCCGTTCATCGCGATGATGATGCAGTTCGCGATCTCGCGGCAGCGCGAGTTTGCGGCCGATCGCACGGGTGCGGAGATCCTGGGCCAGGCGCGGCCGTTGGCGCAGGCGCTCACGCGGATGGACGCGATGGCACAACAGATCGCGCTGCCGGTCTCGCCCTCGCTGGCACCGCTGGCGATCATCAATCCGCTCCGTGGCGGCGGGATCGGCAGGCTCTTCAGCACCCATCCGCCGACCGAAGAGCGCGTCGCCGCGCTGCTCGCCTTCGACGAGGGGCGCTGAGGAATCGTGGCGACGCACCCACCAGCAGTCTGGATCGGCTTTACGGCACTCATCGGTCTGCTGCTGGTGCTCGACCTCGGGGTCCTCAACCGGAAGTCGCACATTCTCACACCGCGCGAGGCCGCGCGGTGGAGCGGGACGCTGGTCACCCTGGCGATGCTCTTCTGCGGCTTCCTCTGGTGGCGCGAGGGTTCCACGCACGCCCTGGAGTTCCTCACCGGGTACCTGATCGAACTCTCACTTTCGGTCGACAACCTCTTCGTCTTCATCCTGGTCTTCCAGTATTTCGCCGTCCCGGCGGCCCTGCAGCCGAAGGTCCTGAAGTGGGGCATCCTCGGCGCGATCATCATGCGGGCCATCATGATCGGCCTGGGCGCGCTGATGCTGCAGCGCTTTTCGTGGATCATCTACGTCTTCGGCGGCATCCTGATCATCACCGGGATCCGGATGCTCCGGGCCGGTGGCGAGGAGCGGATCGAGCCCGAGAAGAACCCGGTCGTCAAGCTCGCCCGCAAGCTGCTCCCCTTCTCCGCCGCCTACGATGGTGAACGATTCTTCACGCGCACCCATGCCGGCTGGTACGCCACGCCGCTGCTGCTGGTGCTGATCGTGGTGGAGTGGACCGACCTGGTGTTCGCGATCGACTCGATCCCCGCCGTCTTCGCGGTGACCAAGGATCCGTTCATTGTCTATTCGTCGAACATCTTTGCCATTCTCGGCCTTCGCGCGCTCTTCTTCCTGCTCGCCGACATGCTCGATCGCTTCCACTACCTCAAGGCCGGCGTGGCGCTGATCCTGGTCTTTGTCGGGATCAAGATGACCATCTCCGGCTGGGTGCACCTGCCGATCCTCCTCTCCCTCGGCGTGATCGTGCTGACGCTGGCCGGGTCCGTGTGGCTGTCGATGCGGAGGACAGCCTCGGAAGCGCGGTGACCGGCGCATGCCCGTTCACCGTTCGCCCTCCCCCGTGTAGCTTCTTCCCCATGACCAAGCTCCCCGTCGCCATCCTCGGTGCCACCGGAACCGTCGGGCAGAAATTCGTCACGCTCCTCGCCGAGCACCCGTGGTTTGCGATCGTGCAGCTCGCCGCCTCGGCGGCGCGCGATGGCATGCGCTACGGCGACGTGATCCACTGGCGCGAGGTCACGCCACTCCCCGACACGATCGCGGCGATGCACCTGACGGCGATGGCGCCGATGGCAGGGGTGCGAATCGCCTTCTCGGCACTCGACGCGTCGATCGCCAGCGACGTCGAGCCCGCCTTCGCCGAGGCCGGCATCTTCGTGGTGAGCAACGCCTCCGCGTTCCGGATGGCCGACGACGTCCCGTTGCTGATCCCCGAGGTCAACGCCGACCATCTGGCCGTGCTGGCTCGGCAGCGCCGCGAGCGTGGCTGGACGGGCGCGATCGTGGCGAACCCGAATTGCTCGACGGCGGCGTTGGTGACAGCGCTCGCTCCGCTGCACCGGGCCTTCGGCCTCCGGAGCGCCGTGGTTGCCACGCTGCAGGCCGCCTCCGGCGCGGGTTACCCCGGCGTGCCCGCCCTCGATCTCCTCGGCAATGTGATCCCGTTCATCAGCGGCGAGGAAGAGAAGATCGAGGCCGAAGTCCGGAAGATTCTCGGGCAGCTCGACGGCGAGCGCATCGTGGACGCCGAGATCCTGACCAGCGCGATGGTGCATCGCGTCCCGGTGGTGGATGGGCATCTGGTGAGCGCGTCGCTTGCATTCGATCGTGCGCCGACGCCGGAGGCGGCGATGGCCGCCCTGCGTACCTTCACGGGAGGACCGCTCGTGTCCCGATTGCCGAGCTCGCCGACGCACCCGGTGGAAGTGGATGCGCGCGCGGACCGACCGCAGTCACGCCTCGACCTCGACCGTGGCCGCGGCATGACGGTCACGGTCGGACGCGTCCGCCCCTGCCCGCTGCATCACCTGCGGCTTGTCGCCTTGGGGCACAATCTGGTGCGGGGCGCAGCGGGCGCCGCGGTGCAGAACGCCGAGCTGGTGGTGGCGTCAGGCCTGCTGGAAGGGTAGCGCGGAGCCGGCCGTCCCAGGGCCCACCACGCGATTGCGCCCGGCGTCCTTCGCCTCATAGAGGCGCGCATCGGCGATCTCCAGCAGCGCGTCCACGGTGCGGGCATCAACGCCCCATGCCGCCACGCCGATGGAGACCTGGATCCTCGCCGTGTTGCCTTTCGGCAGCACGATATCGGTCAGCCCCACCGCGACGCGGACCTCATCCAGGGCAGCCAGCGCGGAGGCGAGTTGCGCACCAGGCAGCACGATCAGGATCTCTTCCCCACCATAGCGCGCCACCATGTCACTCCGACGGAGCCGATCCCGCAGCACCCGGGAGAGCACGCGCAGTGCCGCATCCCCGGCGGCGTGGCCATGGGTATCGTTGAACTCCTTGAAGCGATCCACGTCGAGCATCGCCACCACCAGCGCCCCCTGGGTGCGCGCGGTGCGGAGCACTTCGTTGTTGAGGAACTCCTCGGCGTAGAGCCGATTGAAGAGCCCCGTCAAGCGGTCATAGGTGCTCATCTTCCGGAGCCGCTGGGTCCGTCCCACCATGGCGAGGGCCACCACCGTCATCGCGCCGATCACGATCAGCCGCGAGAACTGGCTCGACCAGGAGAAATCACCGTACTGCTCCGACGCGCGCAGCAAGCCGTCGCCCCGGTGCGTGGCCCAGGTGAAGAGCGTGAGCGCCATGTGCTGGGCGCCGGCCATCAGGCCGGTGACGAGCGTGACGCGCGGGTCGTAGCGCAGCGCCGAGGCGGCGATCGCGATCAGGTAGACCTCCCAGACCACGCGCGAATTGGTCGTCACGATCGGCTGGTCCACCAGCCAGAAGGCGAAGAGCCCGAGGGAGACCAGCGAGACATCGGCGATGGAGGAGAGGAACGGGATGCTGTGTGTAAATGTCCGCCGCTGGAGCACACGCTCAATGCCGACCGCAACACCGACCGCGAACAGCGTGACGAGCAGCCCGATATAGTGCTGGGACTGGCCCGGCTCGAG
>JBBRGR010000040.1:0-9316 GCA_038223815.1 Gemmatimonadales bacterium | reverse complement strand
TCCCAGCCGCGTCCGTCGCCAGCGCACTCTCGACACCAGACACCGGGCGAATCCCGCTGATGGGCCCCCCACTGACGCTCAGGATCATGGCGCCTGGGGGTGCACCCGGCGCCGTCAACCGGATCCCCAACTCCCCCGGCGTCACGGGCACCGACTCCGTGCCCCCACACCCGAGGAGGAGGAGTGCCAGGAAGGCAAGGCGCGAGTTCATCGGCCCCCCGCTGCGTGGAGGAGTGCGCGCGAGAGCGCCGGCGGGACGGGCTGATTGGTCCGCCGCAGCCAGGCGAGCAGGTCGCCGACATCGTACCCGCCGTTCCGATTGCCGATCGCATCGAGATACTGCCGCGTGGTGGTGTCGAGCACGGGGCCGCCGAGCAGTGCCCGGGTGGCGCGCGCAACGTCGATCGCCGCCACCGACACAAAGTCCGCAATCAGGTCATAGGGCCGCTGCACCATGAGATCGAGGGATGTCTGGGCCGCCACGCTGTCGCCGCGCCATCCCAGAAACTCGACCCCCGGAGTGGCCTGCACGTCGAGTCGGAGGGTCGCCCCGACATCGAAATAGCGACCCGTCGTCACGACCCCAGGCACCGAGGCCGTCACCACGCCGGGCCCGTTGACCGTGACACGGACACGGTGCGTGGTCGCAAAGTCGGCAAAGATGGAGTCGGGCGTCCCGGCGCGGGTCGTGAGCTCGTGCGTGCGCGTCCCGCCATCGCTCCACCCGGTCCACCGCAGTGCGCTCCGCCCATCGAAGGTCGTCTGCAGCGAATCCGCCGTGAGGGTAATCGTCTCGCCCGTCGGATACACCTCGCGGAAGCGCTGGGCCGCGACCCCATTGACGCGGACGCGTCCTTCCACCGCGCGAGAGGCAACCAGCGTGGGCGCACGCCGGACGTAGCGCAGCGTGATCCGGCCATCCGCGAGCTGGGTGATGCGATCAAATCGCACGTCGAGCGGCGCCCCATCGAAGCGCACCGCCGAGGGCGTGGTGGCCAGACCGAAATCGCGGTTGGTCGTCGTGCCCGGAAAGGGGTCGCCGGTGTCACCGCGGTTGCGCACCCCGACCACGGCCGACCGGAGCTGGTTGAGTCCGTCGGCCTGCGCGAGGGCCACGCCCTGTCGGCTCCCGGTGTTCACGGTGTTGCTGGCCGATGCCGACGTGACACGCGCCACGTCGACTTGCCAGATGAGCAGTCCCGGAGATTTCTGGCGGATGAACGCCGGGTTCATCATCGCGGTGTCGCTGCCGAGACGCTGCCGATTCTCCAGCAGGAAATAGATCCCCGGGTCCATGGTCTCGGCGAGGTAGACCGTGTCGCCGCGCTGCACCGGCGCCAACGAGCGTTCGCTGCCGCTGGCGAGGGTGTCGAGGGTGATCCACCCCAGCTCGGCAAGCGACCACGCATCGAAGGAAGCCGGTGACCAGGGCCGCGCGTAGTTGCCGGAGCCCATCAGCCCCCATTCGCCGATCCCTTCGGTGTCCGAGGAAGCGTCAGTGTCGTAGAGGTCGGGAAGGCCGAAGGCGTGCCCGGTCTCGTGGGCCACGGTGCCGATGGGCATGATCTGCCCGCTGGCGCATGCGGTGTTGCCGCCGACCGCGCTCTGCAGCGTGTAGGAGTTGACGCGGAGGAACTGTCCCGGAAGAATTGCACCGCCCACCCCGCGGCGCGGCGTCCGCGTGGTGTACGCCTGCCCACTGTTCCACCCCGAGATGCGGAAGCGATGCGCCCAGAGGCCGCTGCCGCCGCAGGCACCGTCCACCTTGGCCTGGAGGAAGGTCACGAAATCGACCAGGCCGTCGTCATCGCCCGAATTGGGGAGCCCGTCCGGGCCATCGTTGTCATAGGCCTGCCACACGCTGCTGCTGTCGGCCCCGAGCGAAACCGAATCGAGGGCGCCCAGGAGGAGATTGGCCATCCGGCTCCGGGCTCGCACCGGGCAGGGGCCGGCGACGCCGATCCCGTTGCAGCCATCCTCATAGAATGCGGCCGCGCTGTCGAGGAAGACCCACGGGAAGACCGTTCCGTCCATGGTGATTCGGAGGCGGGACTGGCCCTCGTAGTAGGTCTTGAGCGAGAACGCCTGACCGCCCGGCGAGGCATCAAAGAGCAACGCCTGATATTGAGAAACCGGAAACGGGGAGGAGGCATCGCGGAAGGCGATCGGCACCACCGGGACGGCGTAATGTCCGGTCACGACCAGGGAGGCCCCGCCAGCATTGAGGCTGCCCATCCGCCCGGCTTGCATCAGCACGGCGCGCGCATTGGCGATTTGCCGGGAGCGGACGCGCCACGCACCCTCGGGCGGCAGGTCGAAGCCACGCACCTCGAACTGCCCTGGGCGGGCACGCGGGTACTGGGCGGCGAGGGGCACGGGGGCAAGGCCCATGACCCCGGCGAGCGCCATGGCAAAAAGCCCGCCCACCCGCGCGGAGTTGCAACGCCACCCATTGCCTTGATTCGCCCTGCCATCAGTCATAGCTTTCCCCATTGGCCCCTACCAAGGTAGGCCCGCCCCCGGTCGAAGTTCCACCCATACTCCGCGAGGAACCGTGGCGACTGCTGAGACGCTTCAGACGCAGGAGGCCCAGGTGGCGCTCTTCGACAAGTGCCGTCAGTTCACCCAGGCCCGCGAAATCCAGGCGGCTGGACTCTACCCCTACTTCAAGGCGATTTCCGAGTCGGAAGATACCGTGGTGGTCATTGACGGGCAGAAGCGGATCATGCTCGGGTCCAACAACTACCTCGGCCTCACGCACCATCCCAAGGTCCTGGAAGCCGCCACCCGGGCATTGCACCGCTACGGTTCGGGCTGCACTGGTTCCCGCTTCCTGAACGGCTCGCTCGACCTGCACGAGCAGCTCGAGTCGGAACTGGCCGCCTTCCTCGGGAAGGAATCGGCCCTGGTCTTCTCGACGGGGTACGGTGCCAACCTCGGCCTCATCTCGGGCCTCCTCGGCCGCGGCGAGACGGTCTACCTCGACAAACTTGACCACGCCTGCATCGTGGATGGCGCCAAGCTCTCCTACGGCGAGACGCAGCGTTTCAACCATGCCGATCTGGACCATCTCACCCGTCTGCTGGAGCGCAACACGACCGGCAAGGGCACCATGATCGTGGTGGACGGCGTGTACTCGATGGAAGGCGACATCGCGGACATCCCGGGGCTCACCAAGCTCGCCAAGCGGTTCGGCGCGGCGCTGGTGGTGGACGATGCGCATGCACTCGGCGTCCTCGGACCACGCGGCGACGGGACCGGCGCGCACTTCGGGATGCAGCCCGAGGTCGACATCATCGCCGGCACCTTCTCGAAGTCGCTCGCTTCGGTCGGTGGCTTCGTGGCCGCCGACGAATCCGTCATCCACTACCTCAAGCATCATTCGCGGCCTTTCATCTTCACCGCCTCGCTCCCACCGGCCAACACCGCCGGCGTGCTCGCGGCGCTGCAGGTCATGCAGGATGAGCCGGAGCGTCGCACCACCCTCTGGGCGAACGCCAAGCACCTCGCCGATGGCTTCCGTGCCCTCGGCTTCGAGATCGGCGAGACGGTCACCCCGATCATCCCGGTGCTCATCGGCCCCCTCGAGACGACCTTCATCTTCTGGCGGAAGCTCTACGATGCCGGAGTCTTCACCAATCCGGTCGTGCCGCCGGCGGTTCCGCCTTCGCAGTGCCGCCTCCGCACCTCGGTCATGGCCACACACACGCCCACGCAGATTGACACCGCGCTCGACGCCTTCGGACGGATCGGCAAGGAGTTGGGGGTCATCTGAGCACCACGCCGGTCATCCGGCGCGTCGAGACGGCAAAGGACCTCGCTGCCTTCATCGCCCTGCCCTATCGACTGCACCGGCGGGACCCGAACTGGGTCCCGCCGTTTCGTGCGGAGGTGCGGAAGCTGCTCGATCGCGCCACGAACCCCTTCTTCGCACACGCCGAGGCGGACTATTTCCTGGCTGAGCGGCATGGGGAGGTGGTGGGTCGGATCGCCGCGATCCACAACCGACTGCACAACGAGATCCATCACGATCGGGTCGGTTTTTTCGGCTTCTTCGAGTGCATCAACGATTTTACCGTCGCCGCCCCGCTGCTTGACGCCGCGTCCGCGTGGATCCGCTCGCGCGGCCTCGACACGGTGCGTGGGCCGGCGTCCTTCTCCGTCAACGATGAATGCGGCCTGCTCATCGTGGGGTTCGATACGCCCAACACGCTGATGATGCCGCACAATCCGCCGTACTACCTCACGCTGCTCGAGACCGCGGGCTTTGCCAAGGCCAAGGATCTCATCTGCCTGCACGGGGGCTCCACCGAGCGGCCGTTGCAGCCGCCGGAGCGGACCGCCCGGGCCGTCGAGTTGCTCACCAAGCGCTACGGCCTGACCATCCGTGCGCTCGACATGAAGCGCTTCCCGAAGGAAGTGGAACTCGTCAAGCAGCTGTACAACGCCTGCTGGGAGCGCAATTGGGGTTTCGTCCCGATGACCGACGCGGAGATCGATACGCTCGCCGCCGGCTTCAAGCCCGTGGTCATCCCGAATCTCGTCCCGTTCATCGAGAAGGATGGTGTCCCGATCGCGTTCGGCCTCGCTATGCCTGACCTCAATGAAGTCCTGCGTCACAACCACTCCGGCGCGATGTTCCCGGCGTCGCTCAGCATGCTGTGGAAGCTCAAGACGAAGCGTGTCACTCGCGCGCGCATTCTCCTGCTGGGTATCGTCCCCGAGTGGCGTGGCAAGGGGATCGACTCCGCCCTCTACCACTGGATCTGGACCAAGGCGGCGGAGATCGGGATCAGCTGGGGCGAGGCCGGTTGGCTCCTCGAGGACAACACGGCCATCATCCAAGGCCTCACCAAGACCGGCTTCACTCCCTACAAGAGGTACCGCCTCCTCGACCGCCCGGCATGAAGGCGTTGGTCACGGGGGCAACCGGCTTCGTCGGCGGGCACGTGGTGGACCGCCTGCTCGCACGCGGTGATGCGGTCACGGCGCTGGTGCGCACGCCGAGCAGGGCCACTGCACTCGCGCAGGCAGGCGTCCGACTCGTGCAGGGTGACCTCGACAGTCACGACGCCATGGCCGAGGCCGCCGCGGGACAGGATGTCATCTACCACGCGGCGGCGCTCACGGGCGCGGTGGACGAGGCGGAGTTTCTCGCCGCCAACCGCGATGGCACCGCCAACCTCGCGCGCGCGGCACAGCGGGAGGGCGCGGCGCCGCGTTTCGTGCTGGTGAGCTCGATGGCCGCGGGTGGCCCGGCGAGTCGCAACGTCCCGCGGCGCGCCGACGGGCTCGATGCGCCGGTCACGATGTATGGCCGCAGCAAGCTCGCCTCGGAACAGGTGCTCCGGGGCGAACCGCTGCCGTGGGTGATCCTCCGGCCGCCCACCGTGTACGGTCCACGCGATCGGGACAACCTCATCACCGTCTTCAAGGCGGCGCGCCTCGGCATCGCTCCGGTCTTCGGGGATGGCTCGATGGAGGTTTCGGTCGTCCACGTGGAAGATCTTGCCGACGCGATCGTCCTCGCCGGGATCACCCCAGGCATCCAGCAGCGCAGCTACTACGTGAATCACCCGGAAGTCCTCTCTTCCGCGGCGCTGGTCCGGGAAATCGGCCGCACCATGGGGCGGGACGTCTCGCTCCTGCCAATCCCCGAGTGGGCCGCGCGCCTCGCGCTCACCGCCACCGGCGCCTGGGCTGCGGCACTTCGTCGGAAGACCATCCTCCGTGCCGACAAGGCCAACGAGTTCTATCAGGCGGCCTGGACCGGCGACCCGTCGCCATTCATCGCGGACACCGGATGGACACCACGGTTCGACGCCGCCACCGGTCTCGCGCACACCCACGCGTGGTACCGCAACGCCGGATGGCTCTGAGCGGCACGACGCGGTGGCGTCGCGTCGATGCAATGATCGCGACGTACGGCATCTTCGTCGTCCTGCTCGGCCTGACCCGCGTGACCCAGCGCGGCGTCCCGCTGATTGTGGCGGCGCACGCGCTGCTGCCGCTCCTCGCCTGGCTCGCCACGCGCACGTCGGGCGGGGCGGTCGGCCACTTCCTGCGGAACAGCTATCCGGTGCTGCTCCTCGCCGGGCTCTACTCGTCCATCGACATCCTGAATGGCTTCGGTGCCGCCGCCACCTGGGACGCACCCGTGCAAGCGGTGGAGGCGTGGCTCTTCGGCGGCCAACCGAGCCGGGACTGGTGGCGCGCCGCGCCGAGCACCTACTGGTCCACCCTGCTGCACGCCGTGTACTTCTCCTACTACGTGATCGTCCCGCTTCCAGTCCTCGTCTTCCTGGCGAGGCAACAGCCGCAGGCCTTGGAGCGCTACCTCGACGGCGTGATCGCGACCTTCCTGCTCTGCTACGTCTGCTATCTCCTGCTGCCCGTCGCCGGGCCGTACTACGAGTTCGAGCGCCCCACCGGCCTGTTCATCGCGAATGCGCCGGCGCAGCTGGTCTACGCCACGCTCGCGAAGGGCAGTGCCTTTGGGGCGGCGTTCCCGTCGTCGCATGTGGCGGCGACCGTCGCCGCCACGGTCGGCGCGTGGCTCGGAGCACGCCGCCTCGGGATGCTGCTGGCGGTGCCGACCATGCTGCTCGCGATTGGCGTGGTCTACTGCCAGATGCACTACGTGGTGGACAGCGCAGCGGGCGTGGTGGTGGGGCTCGCGGTTCCGCTCGCAATGGCACGGGGCAAACGCAACGCGGGGGCGCCCGATGGGCGCCCCCGCGCGTGAAGCAGACCGCGTCCGCTGCTTACTGGACGGTGATCTTGCCGTGCATGCCCATCGCCATGTGCGGCAGGCAGGTGAAGCGGTAGTCACCAACCGGGGCGCCGGCGAAGGAGATCGAGATCTCCTCACCCATGTTGACCAACGCGGAGGCCAACGGTCCCTGCTTGTTCGAGATCGCCGCGTCGATGATCGCTGCGGATCCCGCCGGGATGCTGTCCGCCCAGAACTGCACGTTGTGCAAGCCACCGGACACACTCTTGAACAGCACCACATCGCCCGCCTTGATCGTCAACTCGGCCGGCACGTACTTGAACGCGGCGCCGTCCTGCACCATCTGCACTTCGTGGGTCGTACCCGTCGTGGCCGGAGCCGCGGTCTCGGTCGTCGCCGGAACCTCGGTGGTCTCGGTCGTCTCGGTCTTCTCTCCGCCGCAGGCCGCGAGCACCAAGGCCACTGCAGCAATCATCGCAGGAACGCGCATTGTCGGTATTGCCTCATCCCTGGTGTGTGATGTTTGCGTCGACGCTGCCCCCCGGCAGCACCGGCCCCCGGCCACCAGGAGCACGGGAAGGCGGAAGAATAACCGCCCGGGACGCGATCCTGTAGGCGTCCCCACGGCCACCGCTGGCGATTTCCCATGCGGTGGCTACTTTCCGCCCGTCGCGTTCCGCATCGGCACCCACGAACCGGATTTCCATGTCGCTCCCTCCCTGTCGTTCGCTCGGCCAGCACTGCCGGGCGCTCAAGGTGACCCTGCGAGTCGCTGCCATCGAAGGCGACGAGGACCACGACGCCACCTGGCTCTTCGGACACACCCAACGCCTCGACTTCGGCCGGACGTTTGTCGACGACGAGGAGCTCTGGGTCGAGACGACGATTCAGGTCCCCTGTCGCCACCTGCAACAGCGGGATGACGGCACCGTGCGCTGCGCCGGGCATGGGTTCACCGGCAAGGTGGCCACTCCCAGGCGCCCGGCCGCTCCGCGACGCCTGGGGGGTGACCGCTTCCAGATCGTCGAGAAGCAGCGGCTGGTCAACCGCACCCTGCTGGCCCCGGCCCGAATGCTCCCGGTCCTCGAGCATGACCTCGCACCGGATGCCAATCCCTGCGCGACGGCGCCGTGCCGCACAGCGGATAATACCCGCCATGCCGCTTGCTGCCGGGATCTGCAGGTAGACATCCGATGCACCCCGAAGCAGATTCGACTGGAGTTGCTGCTCCGGAATCGGAAGTCGCCGTACTTGTGCAAGGTGGAACGGGAGGACGACCAACTCCTCAACGCCGAGATCATCTCGGCGTGCACCTATCTGAAGGAGGACGGCCTGCACTGCGACCTCCATGGCCGGATGCGGTCCGACGGCCGTCCGGCGAAGCCCGTGATGTGTTCACACTGGCCCCAAAAGAGGACAGGTCTCCATCCCGGGTGTGCCTTCCGGAACCGGCGGATACCGATCTAAGTTGTTGTTCAGCAAGAACTTATAGAGATGTGTGCAAGATGGTCCGCAGTGTGCGTCTCCTTGATGGCGACACCTGCCCCAGGAGGACCGTGATGGCGTTCGACCTCGAAGGTCTCTATCGCACCACGTATGACTCGGTTGTTCGCTTCCTCTACCGCAAGGTATGGGACGCCGACCGCGCTGAGGACCTCGCTCAGGAAGTCTTCATGCGGGCCCTGCACCACCAGCCAGAGAAGCCACGTTCGTGGGTCTTCGCCGTGGCGGCAAACATTGCGCGTGACGAAGCGCGTTCGGCAATCCGCCGGCGTCGTCACCTGGTGCTCTTGACCCACGAGCCAATCGCCTCGCCCTCGCCTGGCAAGGAAGTCGAGGAGCGGTTGGACCAGGAGGAGCAGCAGGCGGAGGTGGCGCGCGCCTTGGCCACGCTCTCCCCGCGCGACCGCGAGGTCCTGCTCCTCTGGGATGCCGGCCTCTCGTATCCCGAGATTGCGGAGCAAAGCGGGCTGGCCGTTGGTGCAGTGGGAACGACTCTTGCTCGTGCGCGGAAGCGGCTGGTTGCTGCCCACGACATGATGGAGGAGCCAAGTGAGCCGGTGCGCACGTCCGCACGTGCCTGAGGAGGAGTTCCACGCTTGGCTCGACGGCGCCCTCTCGAAGGCGCAGGGAGCCGAGATCGCGGAACATCTGATGGGCTGCCTGCTCTGTCGGGCGGCCCATGCAGCCGCGCTGGCCGTGCACACCCGTTCCGTGGCGATTCTCGGGGCCGCCATCCCCCGCGGCCGACGACGGGCGCTCCCAGGGCTTCGCCCGGCCGCTGCCGCACCTGCTCGACGCCGACGCGTCGGTGTGGCTGCGGCAGCGGCGGTGTTGGTGGGGATGGGATGGCTCGCCAACCAACCCGCGGTCCTGGCACTCCCGTCCCCTCGTCTCTCAACCATGGCCTTCGTCGCGCCCGCGCTCCACGCGCGAATCGGCGACACCGGACTCCCTCTGGCCGGGGACTCAGGCGCGCGCCGCCTCGCGCTCCTGTCGGCACGCATGCTGCAGCCCCGCGTGATCACGCCGCCGAGCGTGCGCTCCACTGCGCCACGTCGACCCTCGCTTGCGCCAGCCTCA
>JBBRGR010000039.1:0-9370 GCA_038223815.1 Gemmatimonadales bacterium | reverse complement strand
AGTGCGTCGATACGCGGTCCAGGGCGGAGAGCAGGCCACCGAGCGGCCCCATCCCCGGCACCTGATCGGCGATCACCTCGTCGCCCCAGGCACCGTATGCCGCAGGCTCCTCGTTCGCACTGATCAACACCGTCCCGACCTGGGGGGCGAGTCGGGCACGGACATGCGCGATCAGCGGCGCGCCCGCGGCCACGAGCAGGGACTTGTGGAGGCCACCCATCCGTCGCCCTGCACCCCCGGCCAGAATGATTCCCGTGACGTCGGCCGCGGGAATCATGTCGTCCGACCGACCACGATCCGTTCCGTCGCCTGGGCGACCAGGGGATGCAGCGCGGGCGTGCCGGCGGCGTGGATCGCCGCGAGCTCGCTGCGCATCGAGGGCGTCCAGAATCCCCGGATGTGCTCGGCCACGCCCAGGATCGCTTCTTCGGTCGGATAGGGCTCGAAGAATTGGGCGATCTGCGTGGACATCCGAACCAGGTCAGCCGACTGCATGGGCGGACTCCATCGGGAAACGCACCACCTGCCGGCCGGGGCCGGCGCAGGCCAGCGGGACGCCGAGTGTCTCCGACGCGGTGAGGGCCAGGGTGGTGGGAGCAGAGATCGTGGCGAGCAGCAGCGCGCGGGCGACGGCCGCCTTGGCGACCAACTCCACACTGCAGCGCGAAGTCATCGCGACAAAGCCGGGTTCGCCGAGTCGACCCAGCCGAGCCAGCGCGCCGACCAGCTTGTCGAGCGCATTGTGCCGACCGACGTCTTCGCGCACCAGCAGAATGGTCCCGTCCGGCGCACACCACGCCGCGGCGTGTACTGACCGGGTGATCGCGTTCACCGGCTGCAGCTCGGGAAGCGCGGTCCAGGCCGCACGCACGGCGGCATCGGTGATCCGCTGCATGGCCACGACGGGGGTGACACCGGCGAGCCCGCTCCGGAACTCGCCGAGCGACTCCAGGCCGCAGATGCCGCAGCCCGTCGCGCCCGCCACACTGCGCGCGCGGGTGGGGCGCAACGGGACCGGCACGTCGAGGTCGACGGTCCAATCGCCCGCGCGCTGCGCGATGCGCAACCCGTTGACACCAGCGGTGTCAGCCACCAGGCGCTCCGTGAGCGCGAGGCCGACGGCGAAATCATCCAGATCCGTGGGCGAGGCGAGCATCACGGTCCACGGGGCGCCGTTGAGGCGCAACTCGACCGGCGCCTCGACGGCGATTCCCCAGGTCGGCGCCGTGGCGGCGCCAGCCACCTGCACCGGTCGATGCTCGAAGGCGGTCACCAGCGCCTCGCTCATGTGAAGGCCTCGGTGGCGACCCGCACCAGCGACTGCACGCCTATCGGGTGCACGTCGACGGCCGTGACCTTGTACTCCGGGCAGTTGGTGGCCCAGTCGGAGTACTCGGTCGTGATGACATTGGCGGCCAGCTCCGGGTAGTGGAACGTGGTGTACACCACGCCCGGCGGGACCCGATCCGTCACATGCGCCGGCAACACGATCTCACCCATCCGGCTGGTCAATTCGACTGAGTCGTGATCGAGGATCCCGCGCATTTCGGCATCGGCAGGATGGATCTCCAGCACGTCACGCGGATGCCACGCCACGTTGGCGGTCCGGCGCGTCGCAGTGCCGACATTGTACTGCGAGAGCACCCGACCGGTCGTGAGCAGCAGCGGGAAGCGACGGGTGGTCCGCTCGTCGGTCGGCACGAACTGGGTGATCAGGAAGCGCCCGCTCCCGCGCACGAACCGCTCGGCATGCATCACCGGCGTTCCCATCGGCGCGGCCGCGGTGCAGGGCCACTGCACGCTGCCGACCTGGTCGAGATAGGCACACGACACGCCGGCGAAGGCCGGGGTCAGCGCTGCGATCTCGTCCATGATCGCCGAGGCGGATGCGTAGTGCATGGGGTAGCCCATCGCGGTGGCCAGCCGGCAGACGACCTCCCACTCGAAGAGCCCCGGCTTCGGCGGCATCGCCGGACGGACGCGATTGATGCGGCGCTCGGCGTTCGTGAAGGTGCCGTCCTTCTCGAGGAAGGCGGTCCCGGGGAGGAAGACGTGCGCGAACTTCGCCGTCTCGTTGAGGAAGAGGTCCTGCACCACCAGACAATCGAGGGCGCCGAGCGCGGCCGTGACGTGGGTGCTGTCGGGATCCGATTGGGCGATGTCCTCGCCCTGGACGAAGAGCCCGCGGAACTGCCCGCTCACCGCCGCCGCCAGCATGTTCGGGATCCGGAAGCCGGGCTCGGGGTCGAGCGACACAGCCCACGCCGCCTCGAAGCTGCCGCGCACTGTCGAATCGGAAATGTGCCGGTAGCCAGGCAGCTCGTGCGGGAATGATCCCATGTCGCACGCGCCCTGGACATTGTTCTGACCGCGCAACGGGTTCACCCCGACCCCCTCGCGGCCGATCTGCCCGCAGGCCATCGCGAGGTTGGCGATCCCCATCACCATCGTGCTGCCCTGGCTGTGCTCGGTGACGCCCAGCCCATAGTAGATCGCGCCGTTCGGGGCAGTCGCATACAGCCGCGCCGCCGCGCGCACCTCGGCTGGCGCCACCCCGGTGATCACCGCAGTGGCCTCCGGCGACTGTTCCGGCCGCGCGATGAACTCGCGCCACTGCCCGAAGGAGGTGGCGTCACACCGCTCGGCCACGAATGCCTCGTTCACCAGGCCCTCCGTCACCACGACGTGCGCCAGGGCATTGATCAGCGCGACATTGGTACCCGGGCGCAACTGCAGGTGGTGCGCCGCCGCGACGTGCGGGCTGCGGACGAGGTCGATCCGGCGCGGGTCGGCCACGATCAGCTTCGCCCCCTCGCGCAAGCGCTTCTTCATCCGCGACGCAAAGACCGGGTGCGCATCGGTCGGATTCGCGCCGATGACCAGGATCACGTCGGCCGATGCCACCGACCGGAAGTCCTGTGTCCCGGCGGAGGTGCCGAAGGTCTGCTTCAACCCGTAGCCCGTCGGCGAATGGCAGACCCGGGCGCAGGTGTCGATGTTGTTGTTGGCGAACGCGGCCCGGACCATCTTCTGCACCACGTAGACTTCCTCGTTGGTGCAGCGGGACGACGAGATCCCGCCGATCGCCCCGCGTCCATGCTCGGCCTGGATCGCCTGGAAGCGCGACGCCGCAAACGCGATCGCCTCGTCGAACGAGGCCACCCGCCAGGGATCGGTGGTCTGCGCGCGGATGAGCGGCGTGGTGACCCGGTCGCTGTGCGTCGCGTAGCCCCAGGCGAAGCGCCCTTTCACGCAGGAGTGGCCCGCGTTCGCCCCCCCGTCCATGTCGGGGACCATCCGCACCACGTCGTTCCCCTTCATCTCCGCGTTGAACGAGCAGCCGACGCCGCAGTAGGCGCAGGTGGTCTTGACGGTCCGCTCCGGTTGGCCCTGCTCGATCACCGTCTTCTCGATCAGCGTCGCCGTCGGGCAGGCCTGCACACACGCACCGCACGACACACACTCCGAGGCGAGGAACGACTCGTTCATCCCGGCGCTCACCGTCGACCCGAAGCCGCGGCCGTCGATCGTCAGGGCGAAGGTGCCTTGGACCTCCTCGCAGGCGCGCACGCAGCGCGAACAGACGATGCACTTTGCCGGGTCGAAGGAGAAATACGGATTGGAGTTGTCAGGGGTTGCGCCGAGGTGGTTCGCCCCCGCGGTGCCGTAGCGGACCTCCCGCAGGCCGACCGCCCCGGCCATGTCCTGCAGCTCGCAATCGCCGTTCGCCGCACACGTCAGGCAGTCGAGCGGGTGATCGGAGATGTAGAGCTCCATCACCCCCCGCCGCACGCGGGCAAGCTGGTCCGTCTGCGTGCGCACCACCATGCCTTCGGCCACCGGGGTGGTGCACGAGGCCGGGAGGCCGCGACGGCCGTGGATCTCCACCAGACAGAGACGGCAGGAGCCGAACGCCTCCAGCGTTTCGGTCGCACAGAGCTTCGGCACCGCGATGCCGGCCTCCCGTGCGGCGCGCATCACCGACGTTCCGCTCGCGGCCCGCACGGGAATCCCGTCAATCGTGAGCTCCACCGTCGTGACGGCGGCCACCGGCGGAGTCCCCAGGTCAGGGCGGGCGGGGGTGCGCGTGCTCATGGGGCGAGCTCCTCGACCGGGGCATGCAGGTCGTCGGGGAAATGGGTGAGCACGCTGCGCACCGGCAGTGGGGTCAATCCGCCGAGAGCACAGAGCGAGCCGAATTCGAGGGTTTCGCAGAGATCGTGGAGGATCGCGAGTTGCCGGGCCGGTGCTTCACCACGCCGCAGGCGCTGGATCACCTCGACGCCGCGGGTGGAGCCGATCCGGCAGGGAGTGCATTTCCCGCACGATTCCCAGGCACAGAAGGCCATGGCAAACTCCGCCTGCTCCCCCATGTCCACCGTCTCGTCGAAGACGACGATCCCCCCGTGCCCGAGCATCGCCCCCACGGCGGCAAACGCCTCATAGCACAACGGCGTGTCCCACTGGGACGACGGGAGATACGCACCCAACGGGCCGCCGACCTGGATCGCCTTGATCGGTCGCCCACTCTGCGTCCCACCACCAAAATCCTCCACAATGGTGCGCAAGCTCATGCCGAATGGCACCTCGACCACACCGCCGCGCGCCACGTTGCCGGCGAGCTGAAAGGGCATCGTTCCGCGCGAACGGTCCACACCGTGCCCCGCATACACGTCGGCGCCTTCCGCGAGGATCGAGGTGACCGCGGCGAGGGTGAGCACGTTGTTCACCACCGTCGGCTCGCCGTGGAGACCGGCCACGGCGGGGAGCGGTGGCTTGGGTCGCACCATCCCGCGCTTCCCCTCCAGACTCTCCAGCAGCGCCGTCTCCTCCCCGCAGATGTACGCCCCGGCCCCAAGAAAGAGGGTGAGGTCGAAGGCCCGCCCGCTGCCGAGGAGATTCGTACCGAGCATGCCGCTGCGGCGGGCGATGCCGATTGCCTCGCCCAGAATCGCGGCAGTGCGCGGGTACTCGGAGCGAAGATAGATCACGCCCTGTTCGGCACCGACCGCAAGGCCGGCGATCGCCATCCCTTCGAGGAGCTGGAACGGATCGGATTCGAGCAGCAACCGATCCCCGAAGGTGCCAGAATCTCCCTCGTCCGCATTGCAGACGATGTGCTTCCGGCTCCCGGGGGCGTGGAGCACGGTCTGCCATTTGATCCCGGCCGGGAACGCCGCGCCTCCTCGGCCACGAAGCCCGGCACCGTTGACATCATCCACGATCGCCTGCGGCGTCATCGTGACGGCGCGCGCCAGGGCCACGCCGCCGCCATGCGCCCGATACGCCGTGACCGAGAGGGGATCGATGACCCCGGCCCGCGCGAAGGTCACCCGCGTCTGATTCCGGAGGAAGGGGATCGCCTCAACGAGGCCAACCGAGCGCGGATGATCGCCCGTGGGCGCGCGACCATCGGTGAACAGGCCTGCGACGTCGGCGACAGACATCGGCCCGAAGCCGATCCGACCCGCTGAGGTCTCGATTTCCACCAGCGGTTCCAGCCAGCAGAGGCCACGCGAGCCGGTCCGCACGACCGTGGCGTCGAGGCCCCGGGTCGCAATCTCCGACGCGAGCGCCGCCGCAACATCGTCTGCGCCAACCGACCACGCGGTGGTGTCCCCCGGGACGAAGATCCGCGTGGTCATGGAATCGCCACCTCGCCGAGCGCGCCGACCACGGCGTCAAAGCGCGCCGGTGTCACTCGGCCATGGATCCGATCACCCACCCGCACGGCAGGACCGGCGGCACAGTTCCCAAAACAATAGGCCGGCTCCAACTGGAGCCGGCCATCGGCGGTACGCTCATGGAAACCGATCCCGAGACTGGTGCGCACATGCTCGGCCAGCGCGCGACAGCCGACCGCCTGACAGGCCTCGGCCATGCAGAGCTGGACCACCGTCTCCGCCGTCGGCTCCTCGTGAAAATCGTGATAGAACGTGACCACGCCATGGACCTCGGCGCGCGAGAGATTGAAGGCACTCGCGATGAGTCGAACGGCGACTTTGGAGACATGACCACACTGGCGCTGCACCTGGTGCAACAGCGGCAGCAACGCATCCTGGGTGGTCGGGGAGGCGGCAAGCAGGTCGCGCAACGTGTCCAGATCGCGTTCGGCATCCCGCACGTCTGGTCGGCGGTCGTCCATCGCGTACTCCTGAGGAGTGGGGGCGTCACGAAGAATAGTGGGGTGGGCGGGGAGTCGTTAGTCGTTGGGCGTTGGGCGGTAGTCGTCGGTCGTACGTCATCCCGAGCGGAGCGAGGAATCTGCGTATTCGCGACTGCGGAGAGCCCTCGACGGCTTTGATGACGGACGACCTACGACCGATATGACCTGCGACTACTTCGGCCTCCCCCCCTCATGCCACGCCGGCGTCGGCCCATTGGCCAGATGCCGCACGGCCTCCGCCCCCGCCTTGATCACCGCCGTCATGTGGTCGAAGTCGAAGGCGTCGGCCTCGTCCGAAGGTCGGTGGTAATCGGTGTGGAGATTGAAGGTCGAGAGCGTGTGCGCCACGATCCCGCGCCGGGCGAAGGCGTAGTTGTCGCTCCGCTGGAAGAAGTTCTGGCTGGGTCGTGGATCGGGGACGATCGGAATGCCATACGCCTTGAGCATGTCCCCCATCGTCGAGCGTTCATAGCCGGTGAGCCAGGCCTTGCCCGGCCCTCCGGCGAGCGAGTCCGGCCGTCCGATCATTTCGATCTCGAAGCCCGCCACCATCCGATCGAGGGCATAGGGCGGATTGGCAATGAAGTAGTTGGTTCCGAGCAACCCCATCTCCTCGCCGGTCATGGTCGCGAAGACAACTGTTCGCTTGGGGGCTTTCCCCTGCTTGAGCGCCCGGGCGATCTCGAGGACTGCCGTGGTGCCAGAGGCGTCATCATCGGCGCCGTTATAAATCGAGTCGCCTGCGACCCCCGGGCCACGGATGCCGAGGTGGTCATAGTGCGCCATGACCAGAATGATCTCGCGCTTGAGCGACGGGTCCGTGCCACGAATCACTCCAACCACGTTGCGGGCAACCCGGCGCGTGGCGGCAGGCATGGTGTCCCATGCCGCGAAGGACGGCAGCATGGTCAGGCGCGGCACCGCCGCGCCGGGGTTGGTCGGGACGCGATACGTGGTGACCTGCGTCGATGGCGTGCCACCCGCTGGGGCCGGTGCCGCGCCCGGGGCAGGGGTCGGCGCGCCGACACACTTCCACAGCGGCGTCGCCAGCGAGTCGCCATTCAGCGTGAAGATCCCCGCCTGACAGCCGGCCGGTGGCCGCACGCCACCAGGGCGGTTCGCCACCAGCATCGCCATCGGGACACGCTGAAAGAAGCCGTCATCGCCCATCGGCCTGAGGCCGATCTTCTTCATCTCGGCCGCGATGAACCGTGCGGCGCGCTCCTCACCGGGCGTTGCCGTCCCGCGTCCCTCCATCGAGTCATGCGCGAGGGTGCGCAGGATCCGCTCGACATTCACACGGTCCTTGGCCTTGGGCTTCGCCTGCGCCGCGACCGACCCGATCCCACTCACCAACACGAGCATCAGCAATCCGATTCGCCGCACAGTACCTCCGAAACGCAGTGTGTTGGGAACACGAGGTGCACGGTGCACGGTGCATCCATCATCCATCATCCATCATCCATCATCCATCGTCCCTGGTCCTCGGTCCCCGAGCATCGCCGTCGCCACCATCTCAATCCGACATCCCGTCTTCAGGTCCGCGCCACCCACCACCGCGCGTGCCGGCCGATGGGCGCCGAAGAGCCGCTCGCAGACGACGTTCACCGCCGGCCAATCTTCCCGCGATATCACAAACACCGAGAGCATCAGCACGCGATCGAGCCCACTCCCGGCGGCCTCAAGCACCGCCGCGACGTTCCGCAGCGTCCGCTCGGCCTGTGCCGCAATGTCGCCCTCGATCACGGCGCCGGTCGCCGGGTCGATCGGGAGTTGCCCCGAAACATAGACAATCCCCTCATGCACCATGCCCTGGGCGTAATGTCCCGCCGGCGTGGGTGCCTGATCGGTGGTGATAGGACGCATCAGCGTGCGCCGGCCCGAAAGCGCGCCAGGATGGCCCGCACCGAATCGAGCGGAATCGCGTCGACGGTGCGTCCCTTTGACGTCACGGTGGTCGCGCGAAGCAGCGAATTGTAGATCGCTTCTTCCGTCGCCTCGATCACCGCCTGGAAGAGTGGCGAGACGGCATCGTCCTGCAAGGTCACCTGATTCCGGGTCGGCGAGCTGGCCGTGCGCCGCACAGCGAGCGAAGTGGAAAATGCGATGGCGTAGTCACCCGACCCGTTCGAGGCATCCGACCCGGTCCGTGCCAGACCGAACATCGCTCTGCCCGCGAGGCGCTCAAGCTGACGCTCGGTGAGCGGCGCATCGGTGGCGACCACGATCACGATCGACCCATCGCCGCGCTCGGACATCGCCTGGGTCCGATAGGAGTAGCGGCCCAGCGCCTTGCCGATCGGTGCACCAAGCATCTGGAGGACGCCGCCGAAGTTGCTCTGCACCAGCACCCCGACGGTGTACTCGCCCAGCGAGGCCGGGAGCTTCCGCGACGACGTCCCGATGCCGCCCTTCCAGCCAAACGCGACCGTGCCCGTCCCGGCGCCAACGCTCCCCTCCGCGACCGGTCCCGTCGTGGCGCCCTGAAGCGCAGCGATGACGTGCGCGGGGCGGATCGGTCGACTCCGGATCGCGTTGAGACCGCCATCGTTGGTCTCGGCGACCACGGGATTGATCGAGCGGACCGACAGCATGGTGGGCTGCTGCAGGAGCCACTCGACCATCGCGTCGGCCGCCTGCCAGACGCAGAGGGTGCAGGTGAGCAGGATCGGGGTCTCGAGTTCGCCCAATTCACGGAGCTGGGTGACACCGAGCAATTTGCCGAAGCCATTGCCCACGTGCAGTGCCGCCGGGACGCGCTCGCGGAAGAGATTGCCCGCGTGCGGAAGAATCGCGGTCACTCCCGTGTGGACCGAATCGCCGTCGAGGACCGTGGTCTGGCCGACCAGCACGCCCTCGACGTCCGTGATGGCGTTCAGCGGACCCGGGCGAAAGATCCCCGGTGCGACCCCGAGGTCCCGGGCGCGTGGCCTGACCTCGGCCGTTCGTTGAGCGCCGAGCGTCAGGGGGACCAGCAGCAGCGCGACGAGGAGTCGGCTCACTCGAGCGCACCCCCGCCGGCACCGATGAGGACGCACACCCCGACACACAGCAGCGAGGCCAGGCCGAGCATGGGTGTTCCGGTCGTCATCAGGACGAGCGGCGCCGCGATGCAGAGCCCGACCAACCCACCGATCGTTCCACCCCGCTGCCGTTCGGCACGGAACCAGGCGCGATCGATGAGGAAGGAGACGGCGTAGAGCA
>JBBRGR010000038.1:0-9403 GCA_038223815.1 Gemmatimonadales bacterium | reverse complement strand
GCAGCGCGAGCGCCGCGCCGCCGTATGCCAGCCGCCGCGACAGCGGCGCGCCGGCCACCCGGGCGCCGGCGTAGGAGCGTGCGTAGAGATACCGTTGGGTGAAGTACTCGCCCACCGTGTAATGCTTCTTGTGGCCGACCCGGATGTCTGGACGGCACGTCAGCGTCACGCCGTCGCGTCGGATGGCGTCGTGCAGCTGATTCTCCCACTTGCCGTGGCCGAGCTGGTCGGCGTGGCGCGCGAGCAGCTCGCGAGGATAGACGACGTTGTTGCCCGTAAGCCACTCGGCGGGCCCGGCGGGCAGCGGCTCGATGCAGTGGCTGTATTCGCAGAGGAAGGCCGCCCAGTCGAGCAGGGTCTCGGTGGCAGCATTCCGGACGCCACCGCCCACGACCTGCGCGTTCTCCCGAGCAAGGAGCAAGGCCTGTGCCCAGCCCGGCGGCACCAGTACGTGATCTTCGATCACCGCCACGGTCGGCGCGGTGGCGCTGTCGAAGGCGAGGGCCCGCATCATCGGGATGGTCACCTCCACGTCCACGGGGAGCATTTCGACCCAGGGAAAGCGGGTCGTCACCGCGTGCCGCACGGCCTCGCCACAGCGCTCAGGCACCAGCACCTGCAGCCCCCACCGTGGCGTGCTCGCGTTCGAGGGCGGCGAGGCAGCCTTCGAGGTCACTCCAGCCGTTGACCGAGGGGACGACGACACTCAGGGCGGGATGGGTCATGACGAGGTCCTGGGCACGAGGTAGCCGACCGCCTCGCCGACGGCCCATGCCGAGAGGAAAATGAGCGTCCACGGGAGGGCGCGCGCAAAGGTGGCCGGATCGGCGCGGCCCGCGCTGCGCCAGATGCGCGAGGCAAGGAGTGGCGGGAGGAGCGGCGCGGCGAGGGCCATCACGAGTCGTCGTGGCGCCGCGAGTCCCCGACCGCGCACGCGGGCATAGTCGCGTCCGTGCTGGTAGCGGTCCTGACAGAAGGCGCCGAGACGGTAGTGGAGATTCTGGCCCACGACGGCCGTGGGCATCACCCGGAACGTCGCGCCCCGCGCAGCAAGGCGCTGATGGATCACGTCCTCCCAATCGCCGGCCAGTGCCCAGACGGCGACCTCCGCGACGATCCCCCGGTGGTACGCCACGTTGGCGCCCGTGACGAGTGGGGGCGCCCCATCGTGGCTCATCGGCTGCCCCGGTCCGAAAAAGCCGTACTCTGCGAATGCCGCCCCGCTGTCGATCGCACGCTCCGGCTTGGCGTTGCCCATAGTGCCTCCGACCACGGTGGCCCTGGCGCCGAAGCCCACAGCGAGCGCCTCGAGCCAGTGGTCGGTCGCGACGCAGTTGTCCTCGGTGAGCGCCACCCACTCGCCGGTCGCCGCCGCCAATCCTGCGCCCCGGAGCTCCGGGATGGTGGCGTGGGCGGGACAGCGAATCAGCCGCACGGACGCCGGAAACGGCAGCTCCGTGGCCTCCGCCTCGTCGGTCCGGGCGACGATCACCTCGGCGCTGTGCTGGGCCGCCTGCGGGAGGATCGCCGCAAGCGTCTCGTCGAGGAGGGCGCGCGAACGGCAGGAGGCGACGACGATTGAGATCACGACGATCGCTCCCCCGGTGTCAGGGCTCCTACCGCCTCGCCGGCTGCCCACGCCCCGGTCAGGGCCAGCAACGGGAGGAACGCCCGGGCCATCATCCCCCAGCTGCCGCCGGTCGCCCGAACCTGGCGCGCGATCCGACCGATCAGGAGGGGCGGCAGGAGGGGGGCGCCGAGGAAGTGTCGCCACGGACTGTGGCGGTGACGCAACACCATTGAGGAACCGTATCCTCGGCCATGGCGGAACCGCAACGCCATCCCGTCCCGGAGGGTGGCCGGGCCGTGGAATTGGACCAAGGGGACGGGCTCGAGGTGGAGCGTTTCCCCAGCGTCGAGCCAGCGCCGGTGGAATTCGATCTCCCAGCAGCCCTCAGCGAGGAGATCTGGATGGGCCAGGACCTGATCGCGACGGTAGAGCGCGCCATCACCGGGGATGTTGCGGCAGGGTCCCGGCAGCTCGGGGTTCGGGAGAAATGCCGCGAAGCGGAGCAGGTACATCGCGGTGGTGGCGGCGTCGGCTCCAGGCGCCAGCCCGATCGCTCTCGCGGCGCCGACGCATCGGCCCGTCAGCTGCCCCCCGGAGGGTGGTGGCCCACGCGGGATCGACGGTGAATTCGGTGCTCAGGCACGCGATGATCGGCGCCCCGCCAGCGCGATTCCCTCGCCCCAGCGCACCGGCACCAAGCTCCCGGCGGCAGAGGGCACCTGTCGGATCACGAGGTGGGGCGGTACCACGGGGAGCTGGCCGATCTCGTCTCCCACCAGCACGACCTCGATGCTGAGCCCGGCCGAGGACGTTTCGACCGTACGCAGGGTCGGCTCGATTTCGGGATGACCGGGGGCAATGGCCACCACGACGGAGAGGTCGAACGCGGTCATTCGGATTCGTCGTCGGGAATGAGGGGGCCGTCGTCGCGGTAGCCCGTCAGCGCGGCGCAGGCGTCGGGGGTGCCATCGCTCGTCCGTGGGCCCAGGAGCAGCGTCCCGAGCGGAAAGCGCCGCACGAGCGCCAACGAGGCACACTGTTCCAGGAGTCGGGGAGCGATTGATCGCCATTCATACGGGAACATGTGCGACAGCACCACGTGGCTCACCGGCCCTTCGGGTGCGACGAGTTGCGACAGACTGACCCGTCCGAAGAGGTCGAGTGGCATCGTTTGGCGGTTCGCTATCGTGTAGATCCCCGAGGGCTTGGATGCAGCGATCACGGCATCCTCCGGCAACGAATCACGGATGTACTTGACCGCAGCGTAGTACTCGCGATCCTGTGTGAGGTAGCAACGCGGATCGACGAATGGGGCGCTCGTGCGGCATCCCTGCTGCCGCTCGACCGCCTGCAGCTGCGCGACGAGACCGAAGCCGGCCAGGATCATCCCCACCGTGCACGCTACGCGCGTCCCGTGACGTGAGCCAGCGGCCGAGGCGAGGCCGAGCCATCCGAGCAGTATCAACGCAATCAGCCATGGCAGCAACACGCTCAGCAGCCGGGTCACGGTCCAGGTGAATACCAACAGCACCGCTGCGGAGAGCAACACAAAGACGACCACTGCCGGCCACCGCCGTCGAGCCATCCAACCGCCGACGGCGGCAGGGATGAGCAGGAGGAGCCCCCACAGTCCGTTGTCGATCGGCTGGTCCTGCACGTCGGGAATGCTGAATTGGACGGCGGCGAAGGTGGCGAGATACGCTGTGGCGTTCTGCACGGTGTGGCTGATGAAGCGGACCGGCTCGCGGATCGAGGCAGCGGCGGCCAGATCGACCGCGTAGGTGTGCCCGACGGTCTGCGCTCCAGCCCAGCGCGTGTAGCTAAACCATGCCACGATCACCAGCAACGCGATGCCACCACCCACCAAGGCGGCACGCCACCGGCGGCGCAGGGCCAGCGCCGCGAGCACCGCCGGCACCAGCGCAATCCCTGCACTCCGGGTCAGGAACGCCGCGATTGCGGCGGCAATGGCCAGGGTGGCGAACCACGTCCGATCGTCGTCTGTGTCGGCCAACGAGCACCAGAGCGCCAGGGCGCAACACGCCAGGTAGGGGATCTCCGAGAAGAGACCGCCCGCGAAGGCGAGCAGTGCGGGATTGGTGATCACCACGGCAGCCGTTGTGACCGCGAGCCACGGTGTGCTGAGTCGCCGCACGGCGTCGGCGAGCAGGAGTGTCGTAAGTCCCAAGAGGAGGAGATTGGCGCATCGCACCGCCTCGAGGCTCGGTCCGGCCACCGCCCGGATCAGCAACAGCCAGATGGGCATCCCAGGCGGATATTGCGCATGCGGTGGTGCGCCGACGAGATAGTCATCGCGGTAATGACCGGCAGCGATGGAGCGCGAGAGGGTGAGGTAGATGGAATCGTCGCCGGCGACACTGAGTGAAACGCTCCGGCTCAACCAGCCGAGGATCATCCCGCTCAGGACCACCAGGCAGAGCGCCCAGCACGCCGCGCGCGTCCACACCGGGCTCCGCTCGGGCATCAGGTGAGCGTCTCCTTGGGGCATCGCGAGGGGGACTCCGAGAAAGCGGACGAAGGCGAGGTGGTGGCAGATGGGTCAGTAGACGCAACATCGCAAGAACAGCGCCGTGCCGCCCTGCGTGTGGCTAGCTTGACTGCATGTCCGACCGCCCTGCCACCTCTCGTGGCTCTCCGCGCGGCCTGCGCCGGCTTCGCCGACATCTTGTGATCGGGGGCGGTGGCGTCGCGATCGCCGCACTGCTGGTCCTGCTGCTGCCGGGGTCGTTTCGCGAGCGATGCTCACTGGCCACGGCCTACGTGGGACTCGGCCTTCTGGTGGTGACGCTCTCCCTCGGCCCGCTCAACGTGCTCCGTGGGCGCCCGAATCCGGTGAGCTTCGACCGTCGCCGCGACACCGGGATCTGGGCCGCACTCTTCGGTGTCGGGCACACGGCCCTCGGGCTCACGATGCACTTCACTGGCAGGATGCACCTCTACTTCCTCGCGCCACCGGGTCAGCACGGCCTCTTCGGGCTCCGGACCGATGCCTTTGGGGCCGCGAACCATGTCGGCCTGATCGCAACGGCGTTGCTGCTGCTCCTCGCGCTCATCTCCAACGACCGCTCGCTCCGTCGCCTCGGCACGACCAAGTGGCGCGGCATCCAGCGCTGGGCCTATCTGCTGGCCGCGTTGACCATCCTGCACGGAGCGATCTATCAGGTCCTCGAGAAGCGGCGGCTGCTCCTGGTGAGTCTCTTCGTCGCGATGGCACTGGCGCTGGCGGCCGTACAACTGGCCGGGCGGCGACGAATGCTCGCGATGCGCCATGCCCCCGATCAGGTCACGCCGCCGTGAGCTGCGCCAGCAGCTGATCCCGGGCGGTTGCCACATCCACGATCTCGTCGTCGCGGAACGGTGCTGGGCCACCCGTGATTGCCGCGTAGCTCGCGGTGCAGAGCGCCCGGAGGCCCGGATAGGCACGCTCCCAGCGCATCGCCCTCCCGGCCAATTGCCACGCGGAGGCGCCTGCGGTGCCGAGGCCGACGGCGAGTGGCCGCATCATCTTGTAGCCGGTCGATGCCGTGTCGGGCTCGAAGAGCGCGAAGCCCTGGAAGAGATCGGCGGTGGCGCTGCCATGCTCGCCCATCACGCGGCAGGTGGCGAAGGTCGGACGGGCGCGCATCGAAATCAGGGCGGAGAGGAGACAGCCGTCCGCCGTGGTCGCGGTGGCGCGCCATTCTCCCGGCAGCCCACGTTGCAGCTGCCAGGGGAGGTGGCCGACCGGTTGCTGCAGGAGCGCCCGCGCCAAGGCGAAGGCGTGCGGCACAATCTCCGCGGCGATCAGGTCGCGATGAGCATCGGGTGATGCATCGGCGCCAGCCGAACAGGTCGCGAACTCGATATTGCGCAACGGGCCGATGGACTCCCGCCGCGCGACGATCCGCTGGATCCCATCCTGAAAGACGAACTGATGCACCGGGACCAGCAGTGTGCCGGCGCGGCGGGCGGCGGTGACCAAGGACTCTGCCGTTTCCCGAGTGGGGCTCGCTGGCTTCTCGAGGATGACGTGACGGCCCGCGGTGATTGCCTCATGGGCCAGCGCGTCGTGCGAGGCGAGCGGCGTGCAGATGTGCACGACATCGGACTCGACCTGCAAGGCGTCCGTCAGTGTGGCGTGGATCGTCGCGGTGCCGGCGATCGCCTGAGCTCGATCGAGGGCGGAATCGACCACGGCCACGACGGTCGCGCCGGCGTGGCGCGCCGCATCGGCATGCCACCGCCCCATGAGCCCGGCGCCGACAATCACCGCCCGTGGGCCACTCATCCCAGCCGGACCTCGTGGAGCTGGGCGAGCATCGCGTCGTTGATCTGGCAGCGGGTGCCGGTGCTGGCCGAGTGGTAGGCGGCGGCGATCACCGCGAGCACATCGCGCCCCGACTCGCCGCTCGCTGGTGGCTCGGTGCCATCGCGGAACGCCCGCAGGGTGCGCTCGATCACGAGGCGCGTGGCGATCATCCCCGGGTCCTTCGGATTGCGGGCGAGGAATTCTCGCTGACCGGCGCGCTCGCGCCATGCCATACCGGAGACGCCATACTCGAGGCGGAGGGATGGTGTGGTGCTGCGGAAGAGGCCGGCCAGTAGTCGGGCGCGACCACCAAAAGAGGCACGGACTGAGGCACGTTCGGTGTCGGCACGGACCTCGAAGTACTGCGTGTCACCCTTGCAGAGCCGATTCTGGGTGATCTGCGCCAGCCTCCCACGCGAGAACTCGAGTGTCAAGAGCGCCACAGCGTCGCTTTCGCCCTCGCGGACACCGCAAGTGGAGGTACGGGCCTCGACGCTGATGGGGCGTTCCCCGAAGATTGCCATCAGCAGGTCGACCAGGTGGACGCCAGCCTCATAGAGGGTGCGCTGGAGCATCTGGCCACGCCAGCCGGGTTCGGCCCAGGGCGGAAGGTCCATCAACTGCCAGACCTGGGCGAAGACCAGGCCACCGCTCGCGCCACTGTCCACCGCGTCGCGGACCGCGCGGAAGATCGGCATCTCGCGGAACTCGTGGTTGAGCGCGAGGCGGCGACCGGTGGCCTTCGCCGCGGCGAGGACGACGTCGGCCTCGGCAAGCGAGGCCACGAACGGCTTCTCGCAGATCACGTGGGCGCCGGCCGCGAAGGAGCGGAGGCAGTATTCGGCGTGCGAATCAGGTGGCGTGCCGACCATCACGACGTCGGGCTTGGCCTCGGCGAGGAGGCGGTCGAAGTCGTCGAAGACGGGGATGCGGAACTTGGCGGCAGCGGCGTTTCGGCGTGCGGCATCGAGGTCCATCCCGACCGCCTCGACCCCGGGGAGTCCGGCCAGGGCGGGGAGGTGCAGGGTACTCCCGGCGTTGCCGAGACCGATCACTGCGACGCGCATGGGGTGACTCCGAAGTAGTAATGAGCGGCTGGCGTGGGGGCGTCCGGCTGGGGCGCGGCTTGAAGAGTCAAACTAGCGAATCGCGTGCCGCAGGGAGACAATTCCTCGCAGCGGACCGGGACTGCGAACGCAGCGGGTCCCCGCCGGCGGCTTTCCAACGGGAGTATGATGTCCGGAGCCCTCCTTTCGATTGCCATCCTGCAGGTGCTCACGATTTTGGTAGGCCTTCTGCGCGCCAAGGGACTGGCAGTCCTGCTGGGCCCTGCCGATTTCGGCGTGGTCAGCACCATCGATCAGGTCGTCATGACAGCGGCGCAGCTGGGGGCACTCGGTCTGCCCTTCACAGGGCTCAAGTACATGTCCCACGCCCGGAGCATGGGTCAGCAGGCATTCATCACGACCAGTGCGAGCTTCGCGCAGCTCCTGACCGTGGTCGCGTTGGGAACTACCCTCATTGCCTCCGCGGTCTTCGCCTGGTTTCCGGGCATCGTCGGGTCCGACCTTGTCCCCTACCGGGGTTCGCTGCACGCCGCGCTGCTGGGTATCCCCGCGATTACGCTCAACATTCTGTTCGTCAACACACTAGCCGCTGCGGAGCGTCCAGCGCACGCTGCACGGTTGAACCTCCTCGTGGCGCTGAATGTAGCGGCCGCAGCGGTGATTGGGAGTTGGATTGGGGGAATCAGCGGCCTCTATGCCGCCGTGGTCGTGGCCGGGGTGCTCGGAATCGTGGCATCGGCATTCTACCTCCGGCAGAGCGTTCGCCTCCGCTTTTCAATCGGACTGCAGGGCCTGCTCCGCAACCTGCGTACCCACCCTGACATCATTTCCTCGTCCGGATCGGTGTATCTCGCGCTGGGGGTCTACGCGTTGAGCATGCTTGCGATCCGGGCTGTCGTGTTGACTCAGCTTGGTGCGACCGAAGCAGGGCTTCTCCAGGCGTCGCTGAGCATTGCCCTGACGGTCGGCGCCATCTTGACGCCCATGAACAATCTGTATCTTGGCCCCTTGGTGAATCAGGCCATCCCACGAACTCAGAAAGTCCAAGCTGCGAACCGCTTTGCTTCGGAGATGCTGGTGTTTCTCCTCCTCGGGGCGCTCCCGGTGGTGCTGTTTCCGCGGACACTGCTTGGCATGCTGTTCACGACGGCGTTTGCACCAGCTGCGCAGACCATTGCGCTGTTCGTCCTCTGGCAGTGCATTTACCAGATCGGATACATTTATCAGCAACTGCTGATCGGTCTCGATGAAATGTTCTACATGGCGATGGCAACCGTGCTCGGCTACGGCGGCGCGGCCTTGCTTTCGGTCGTGCTGGTGCCCCGCTTCGGCCTGGCGGGCGTGGCATGGAGTCTCGCGCTGGGTATGCTGGCGTACGGGAGTGCCGCCGCGCTGCGCCTTGGCATCCGTCATCGCATCTGGGTGCCCTTCCGGGTGGTTGCGCGCAGCATGTACGTCGGCGCGATCGTCCTCGGAGCCAGCCTGCTGTTCAGTGGCCGAGCGGAGCACTCGCTGGTCGCGGTGGGAGCGCGCCTCGGGTACGCCCTGGCCGCGCTCGCCGCGCTCTGGGCATCGGCAACCCCGGAGGAGCGCCAGCACGTCCGATCGATGCCAACGGATCTGTGGGGTCGCATGCGTGCACGCCCGGGGCCCTCCCATGGCCGTGGAACGAGTGGAGGCGACATCAACGCCTCGCCGAGGAGTGGGTCCTCATGACTGTTCTGCTGGAAGAGTCGTCGGATATCACCGCGCTACGCGGCGAGCGTATCCTGATCACCGGGGCCAGCGGCATGCTGGGTCGCGCCTTTGTCGAGGTGCTCTCTGCGCTCCCTGCGCCGCCGGAAGTGTACGTGTGCTCGCATGACCAACTCGACGTCACCGATCCCGAGCAGGTCATGTCGCTCGTGGCCGCGGCACCGACGATCATTCTGCATTGCGCGGGGTTGACCAGTGCGGACCGGTGTGAACGCGAGCCTGCCTTGGCGAGTCTCGTCCATGTCGAGGGGACGCGCAACGTGGTCCGACTGGCTGAGGCAGTCTCAGCCCGGATCTTCTACCCGCAGTCCGTCTTCATCTTCGATGGACGCACCTCCCCGGTCACCGAACGGACCGACCCGTCTCCGCCATTTGTGTATGGTCAGGTGAAGCTTGAGGCGGAGCGCCTCGTGATGGCCGCCGCTCCGTCGGCGCTCGCCGTTCGAATGGCCGGATTCTTCGGCGGTGACGGCGCAGACAAGAACTTCGTCGGCCAGTTCACGTCCCAACTTGCCGGGATGCTCGCACGTGGCGAGACGAGTTGTGAGGTGGGTGACCGCGTCTGGCAGCCTACGTATACACTGGACCTTGCCGCAAATGTCTTGGTGCTTCTCGCGCGGGGCGAGACGGGGGTCTACCATATGGGCGCCCTCGGCGAGGCGAGTTTCGCGGAGGTGGCGCAGGCCTGTGTGGAGGAGCTTG
>JBBRGR010000037.1:0-9405 GCA_038223815.1 Gemmatimonadales bacterium | reverse complement strand
ATCGGTGGAGCAGCTGCACCACCTGCCATACGTCGCCGAACAATTTCGCGGTGTTCACCTGCACCAGTGCCGGCTGTCATGCGCGCACCACCACGGATGATCATCATCGCGGGGAGAACGGCTACCAGTACGTGTCGGCCTCCTGCTACTCGTGTCATCCGCGGGGGAGACATTGAACCGCGTCCACATCCGGGTGGCGGGGCTTGCCATGCTGCTGATGGGTGGCCTGACGGACACGGCCGTGGCCCAGACTGGGGCGGCGCCTCCACGGCGCACGGCGGCCGCCGCGGGAGCACCGGCTGCGGCGACCATCACCTACATCAGCGGGACCACCGCCTACCTTGAGATCGGGACGCGGCACGGCGTGATCGAGGGCACCACTTTCACGGTCGTGCGGGGTGGGGTGCACATCGGGGAACTGCAGGCCACCTTCGTGTCATCCTCGCGGACGGCGTGCACCATCTCCCCGGGAGCGGGGGCACTCGCGGTCGGCGATTCTGTTCGGTATGTCGCGGTCGCGGTCGCCGCGCCGGTCGTCGAGAACGCCACGGCGGCCAATCGCTCGACGCCGGTGCGCCGAGCACCGCGACGCTCCCCGGTGCGCGGTCGGGTGGGGGTGCGCTACCTCACGGTTGGTCAGCCTGGCGGTGGGACGCTGCGCCAGCCGTCGCTCGACCTGCGACTCGACGGCAATCAGGTCAGTGGGTCCTCGATGGGCCTGGCGGTGGATGTCCGGATGCAGCGCAGCAGTGTCAGCGGGGGGGATGGCGTCGGGGCGGCCCCGGCGGGGGCCACCCGGGTCTATCAGGCCGCTGTGATCCGCCAGGCCACGCTCCAGGGGAGTCGCTTGGCGGTCGGACGACAGTTCGCGACCGCGCTCTCACCGATCGGGATTTTCGACGGCGTCGCGCTGGACCTCAATGGGGATCGGTGGAGCGGTGGGGCACTGGCGGGGACGATGCCGGATGCCCGCACCTTCTCGCCGTCCGCTACCACCACCGAGGCCGGCCTCTGGATCCAGCGCCACAACGTGCCCGGGAGCCAGACCCCGTGGAGCGCGACGGTGGGCGTGATCGGCTCCTACAATCGCGGCGAGATTGACCGCGAGTTTCTGTACCTGCGCGGGACCTGGAATTCACGCTCCCTCTCCCTGCATTTCGCCGAGGAAATCGATGCGAATCGGGGCTGGAAGCGCAAGGTCGAGGGGGCCTTCGCGACCCCGACCTCGACCCTCCTGACGGCCCAGCTCCGCCTCAACTCGGCGCTGTCGGTGTCCGGCGGGCTCGATTCACGGCGGAGCGTCCGGCTGTATCGCGATTTCGTGAATCCCGAGATCGCCTTCGATGATGCCCTGCGGCAGGGCCAGTGGGGGGAAGTGGCCGTCCGCCCGTCGCGGCACGTTCGCCTGAGCACGGACATTCGCCACAACGGCGGCGGGAGTGAAGGCGGGGCGCAGTCGATCACCACCGCGCTCTCCATTGCGCAGGTGACCGCGATCGGGCTCGGAGTGCGGGCGCGGACCACCCAGTATCGCAGCCCGCAGCGCGAAGGTCGGCTCAGTTCAGCGGCCATCGAAGCGTCGCCTACACAGGCGATCCGCTTCTCGCTCAATGGCGGACTCCGGACCAGCGGTATCCCTGGATCCAGCATTGCGCCCAACCGGCTCACCTGGGCCGGCGGTGATCTGGACGTCGCCGTCGGCCGGTCGCTGTACCTGATGCTCTCGACCTACCGGGAGTCGGGGCCCACCGCATCGGTGCAGACGTATGCCGCAGTGACCTGGCGGTTCTAGGCCCCGAGCACGTACCCCCTCGCAGGAAGCGCATGACTGCCAGAATGTCCTCGGCGTGATTCTCCGCTCGGCCGCGGTGTTGCAGGACGCGCCTCCCGCCGAGGGAGTGGGGCATGGGGACATCACGGCGGTGGCATGCCGCCGCACGGCCCGTTCGGCCCACAGCAGCTCGCCCAGGTGCTGATGAACCTCGCAGTCAATGCCCGGGATGCGCCGCGCGCACGCTCACACCGGGACGGCCACGCGTTGCGGCTCCTGCGCAGCGACATGGACCTGGTTGCCGCCACCCGCCTTCGCGACATAGCAGGCGGCATCCGCCGCGCGAAGCAGATCCCGAAGCGACATTGCGGTCGGCGCGATCGGCACCAGTCCGATGCTCACACTCAGGGTGAATGCCTGCTCGCCCCATGCGAAGCGAAGCTCCTGCACCGTCATCCGCAGCGACTCGGCGATCTCCTCGGCCTCGGCGATCGCACAGTGCTCGAGCAACACACCGAATTCGTCGCCGCCGAGCCTGGCCAGCGTGTCGCGCTTCCGGAGCCGCGACCGGAAGCGTCGGCTGATCGCCTGCAGCAACACATCACCCGCCTCATGCCCGCTGGTGTCGTTGACCGCCTTGAAGTGGTCAAGGTCCATGCAACAGAGCACATGTCCCACCGCGTCCGCGGGGTGACAGCCTGCCTGCCGCACGACGCGGCTCACCTGCCGCTCGAACTCGACACGATTGTGCAGCCCGGTGAGATTGTCGTGCGTGGCCTCGTGGGTGAGGAGCCGGGAGATGCGACGTCGCTCACTCACATCGTGAAAGACCAGTACCACTCCGGAAATGGCGCCCGCCCAGTCGTGCATCGGTGCCGCCGAGTCCTCGATGGCGATCTCGGTACCGTCGCGCTGCACTAGCAACACGTCCTGGGGCATGTCGACGGCCCGCCCTTCGCGCAGGCAGCGGAGGATCGGGCTCTCCACTGGCTCCCGGCTGATCTCTGAAATCAATCGCAGCACGACGTCCACGGATTTGCCCAGCGCCTCCGCCGTGGGCCACCCGGTGAGCCGCTCCGCCGCAGGATTCACCGAGGTGACCTGTCCGGAGAGATCCGCGGTCAACACGGCATCGCCCATCGAGGAGATGGTCAGGCGCGAGAATTCCCGCTCGCGGGAGAGGCGCTCGGGCGGACACCGTCGGTCCGCCGCGAAGGCCAGCTCGAGGCCGTCCGATGCATGCCCCGGGACCGCTGTGGTCACCGGGTGCTCGCGGTGTCAGTGACGAGCCAGGCGAGGATATCCATGGGGAGTGGTTCTCTGGTTGCCGCTTCAGCCCCCGAAGGGGCGGGACGAGGCCCTGCGCGGTGGCAGAACCCCGCTGAAGACGTGCGTGGACATCAAAACTACGACGTCGTTCGGCCGCGGGCGATCCGCCAAATGGCGGAATTTCGAGCGAGCCGTCACTCCATCCGAGGGTGGGGTGTCCTTAGTTCTCCCCCGGGTGATGGTGGACGCCGCGCGTGAAGGCTGCCACCTCGAGCCGAGTCCGGAGCGCGAGCTTTTCGAGGACGTTGTGGAAGTGGCTCTTGACCGTGTGGACGGCGATGTGGAGGCGCGCGGCGATCTGCTTGTTGCTGAGTCCCTCGCCGATCAGGTCGATCACCTGCCGCTCGCGCACCGTGAGACCCACCGCCTCGAGGGTCCGAGGCTTCCCCTGCGGGAAAGCCAACTTGGCGATCTGGGAGAAGAGCGAGGTGGTGAGTTCCCGGGGGAGCACCTCGCCGCCTGCGACGACGGTCCGGAGGGTGGTGACGAATTCCGGGAGGGTGGCTTCCTTCATGATGAAGCCCGATGCGCCGGCCGTGATGAAGTCGGCGACATCCTCCTGCGCTGCCATGAGGCCCATGACGACCACTTTCGCCTCGGGGACCTCCCGGCGCACGGTCCGGGTGACCCGGAGGGCATCGTGGTTCTCCAGCGAGAAGTCGAGCAGGACCACGGAGGGCCGGGCTTCGAGCACCGTGCGGAGGGCGTCGTCGAGGTCGGCCGAGGCCGAAAGGACCTCGAAATCGGGCTGCTCCTCGATCAAGTGCGCCAGCCCCTCGCGGAGGAGGCGGTTATCGTCGATGAGGACGACGGAAATGGTGTCGGACATTGGTTCCCCCACGGTGCAGCAGGGTGATGCGGCGGCTGATCCGAAGGGTGAGGGGGTACCGGAATAGTAACGCCGGGTACAGGGGAAGGGGGGGATTGGGGGCCGGGGGAATGGGGGCCTGGCCCCGCTTGCGCCGCTCCAAGGACCGGGTACTATGCACCCCTTCCCTCTCCCTGGTTCCGGCATGCTCCGTTTCCGGCCCGCGGCCGTTCTGAAGTCGACAGGGTGAGCACCGACCTGGGCGGGGAGATCGATCTCCTGATCGGGGTGGTGCTTGGGCTCGTCATCGCCTGGCTGGTGCACCGGACCATCGTCTGGATTCGGGCCTGGTGGTATCGTTGGCTGGGGCGCCGGGGCGAGGCGAACGCGGAGTCACTGCTGAAGGCGGCGGGGTACACCATCGTCGACGCCCAGCTTCGACTCCCCTGCCGCTATCACGTCGGTGGCGAGATGGTGCCCTATGCGGTGCGGGCCGACTTCATGGTGGAGAAGGACGGTCGGCGCTACGTCGCCGAGGCGAAGAACGGCACCACGGCGAGCGACCCGCGCACGACCGCGACGCGGCGGCAATTGCTGGAGTATGCGGTGGTCTTCGCGGCGCACGGCGTGCTCCTGGTGGATGTACCGGGGCGGCGGGTGCGCGTGGTGGAGTTCGAGTAGGGGCGAGGCGGTCGGGGCAACGCTACGCCGGCGCCTTCAGCAGCCGCCGAGCGATCGGACCGATGGTGAGTCCCTGGCCGATGATCGAGAAACAGACGACCACGTAGCTCACGGTGACCAGGACGTCGCGTTCGGGTCCGAGCGGGAGCGAGAGCGCCAGCGCGACCGAGATGCCGCCGCGGAGTCCGCTCCAGGTGAGAATCTTGATGGTATGCGGTGAGAAGGTGCGCCGCCGGCGAAGCAGGGTGACGGGCGTCGCCACGCTGATCCAGCGGGCAATCAGCACCAGCGGGATGGCGAGCAGGGCGGCGAGCAGAATTGGCCGGGTGATCTCGAGCACGATGATCTCGAGGCCGATGAGGACGAAGAGCGCGGCATTGAGGAACTCGTCGACGAGTTCCCAGAAGCCGTCCAGGCGGTGCCTGGTGTCCTCCGACATCGCCAGCCGCCGGCCGCGATTGCCCACCAGGATCCCCCCCACGACCATCGCCAGCGGTCCCGACAGGTGCAGCGCGTTGGCGAGCGCGTACCCGCCGGTCACGAAGGCCAGCGTGAGCAGGATCTCGACCTGATAATTGTCCACGCTCTTGAGCATCCGGTACAAGACCCAGCCTACGACGGCACCAAAGGCGATCCCGCCGAGGACCTCGTGGACGAAGAGCTCGGCGACGTGGCCCGCGGTCACCTGCTCGCCCCCGACGGCCAGCTCCTCGATGATCACGAAGATCACGACCCCGACGCCGTCGTTGAAGAGCGACTCGCCGGCGATCTTGGTTTCCAGCGCCTCCGGGACACCGACGGTGCGGAGAATGGCGCCGACCGCGATCGGGTCCGTCGGCGAAATCAGCGCACCGAAGAGGAGCGCCCACGGCCACGGGATGTCGAGGCCGAGCGCGCCAAAGAGCCACCACGCACCGATCCCCACGATCGCTGTGCTGAGCACGGTGCCGAAGGTGGCGAGGATCGTGATGATGCCGCGTTGCGCCATCAAGCGCTCGACATCGACGTGCAACCCCCCCGCGAAGAGGAGCGCGCCGAGCATCCCGTGCAGCAAGGCGGCGTCGAAATCCACGGACTGGACGAAGGTGGTGAATGTCGAGGTGTCGAGCCACCCGGTGCGACCGAGCGTGACCAACCCCAGCGAGCTCACCATGGCGATGATCATCACGCCGATGGTGGGCGGCAGCCCGACGAAGCGGTAGTTCACCCAGGCGAAGAGCGCCGCAAGGGTGGTCAGGATGGCAAAGATGTGGAAGAGCGTCATCGGGAGACCGGGAGTTCAGTGCCCCACGGCTTCAGCCCGCTCAGGCGGGCAGATCCCCGTAGGACGCACCGCCTTTCGGATCGAAGATCCGACCCAGCGTGCTGTCGATCACCCGTTCCAGCTTGTCCAGCGCGCCATCGAGCGCCTCCTCGCGGGTCGCGGCCGAGTGCGTCGTGGTCACGGGCTGCAGATTCGCCATGCGGGCCTCAAGCAGGCAGCGATGGTCGTCCTTCCCCCCCTTGCCGGTCCCATTCACGTCGGAGAGGTGCACCTCGACCCGGGTCACGCGCTCGTCGAAGCGCGCGAGGGCCGTGGCAATCGCATCTTCAGCATACTGCTGCAACCGCGCATGCCCATCGATGTTGTGATCGGTGTTGATCTGGATCTGCATACCGCCTCCCTGCTGGAGCGTGTGGATCATGACCCGCAATGGGGAACTTAACCCGGTCAGCGCCGTGCGTCGCACGCGGCGGTCACGTACGACCTGCCGGCGCTGTGGTGCGGGACCGGAACTTCACCGACTCCACGACCAGCACCGGCAGGAGCGCGGCCCCGAGGACCAGCAGCCAGTCCAGCGATGCCAGCGGCACCGTGTCCAGAAGGCGTTGCAACACCGGGATGTGCACCGCCGAGACCTGCAGCAGCACACAGAGTGCCGTCGCACGCCACAGCCAGCGATTGCTCGAGAGATGCACGCTGAATGCCGACCGCGTGCGGGAGCGCGCATTGAAGGCATGGAAGGTCTGGGCAAGCGCCAGCGTCATGAAGGCGATCGTGACCGCGTGGCGCAGTCCGGTACCCTCGGTACCGTACCACTGCAGGCCGATGGCAAATGCGGTGAGCGTGCACGCGCTCAGCAGGATGCCCTGCCAGGCAATCAGCCAGCCGAAGCTCGGCGAGAGCAGCGGCGCGTGCGGATCGCGTGGCGGTTGCTGCATGACATCGGGGGCCGACGGTTCGAGGGCGAGGGCGAGGGCCGGGAAGATGTCGGTCACGAGGTTGAGCCACAGGATCTGCAGCACTCCCAGTGGCAGCGGCAAGCCGATCACGATCGCCACGAACACCACCAGGATCTCGGCGAAGTTGCACGAGAAGAGATAGTGCATGAACCGCAGGATATTGTGGACGATGATGCGTCCCTGCTCCACCGCCGAGACAATCGTCGCAAAGTTGTCGTCCGTGATGACCATCGCCGCCGCCTCCTTCGCCACCTCCGTGCCGCGCAGCCCCATCGCAATACCGATGTCGGCCTGGCGCAGTGCCGGCGCATCGTTCACGCCGTCTCCGGTCATCGCGACGACGTGCCCGGCGCGCTGGAGCGCCTTCACGATCTGCAACTTGTGCGCGGGGGTCACGCGGGCAAACACGGCCGCCTCCTGTACCACCTCCTGCCAGCCCTCGTCCGAGAGACCGTGCAACTCGCGCGCATGCACGGTGCGCATCGGCGTGCCGTCGGGGTCGACGGCGAGCGCGAGCTGGCGGGCGATTTCCGACGCCGTGGCCTGCTGGTCGCCCGTGAGCATGATCGCCCGGATGCCGGCCTGCCGGCAGACGTCGATGGTCTCGCGCGCCTCCGCCCGCAGCGGGTCGATCATCCCCACGAAGCCCACGAAGGTGAGCTCCCGCATGGCGTCGTCAACGGCATGGCCCGCTGGCAGCGTCCGCCAGGCGAGCGCGAGCACCCGGAGCGCGGACGCCGCCAGCGTGGTGTTGATCGCGAGCTGGCGTTCCCGCGCTTCCGGCGTCAGTGGCTGGTCGCCCGCCTCGGTGAGCAGGTGGGTGCTCGCCTCGAGGACGCCCGCGGGTGAGCCCTTCACATACGCCACAACCCGATCCCCGCGCGCGCGATGCGTCGTGACCATGCGCTTGCTGTCGCTCGTGAAGGGGATTTCCGAGAGGCGGGGGTACGCATCCCGCAGGGCAGGGATGTCCCACCCCGCCTTCTCGGCCGCGACGAGCAGCGCAGCTTCCGTCGGGTCCCCAAGCACCGAGACCGCGCCGTCATGTCGGTCCAGCACGGCGTCATTGCACAGCGCCCCGATGCGCAGGGCCAGGGCGAGCGGTGTGTCCGCCTCCATGTCTGCCGAGACGGCCGCACCGGCGGGCCCCGAAGCGAACGTCCCCTCCGCGTCGTAGCCGGTGCCGGTCACGTCGATGCGGGTGCCGGCCACCTCGTAGGCGCGCACCGTCATCTCGTTGCGGGTGAGCGTGCCCGTCTTGTCCGTGCAGATGACCGTGGTCGACCCCAACGACTCGACCGCTGGAAGGCGGCGCACCAGCGCGTGCAGGCGCGCCATGCGCTGCATGCCCAACGCGAGCGTCATCGTGGTGACGGCCAGCAGCCCCTCGGGCACGGCGGCGATCGCCAACGAGACGCCGACCTCGATCATGTAGAGCAAGGGGATGCCGCGGAGCCACCCGACGAGCACGATCACGGTGCAGAGCGCCAGCACGAGGACGAGCAGCACCCGGCTGAGTTCTGTCAGCTTCTTCTCGAGTGGCGTCCGATGGGCATCCACGCTCTCGATCAGGGAGCCGATCTGCCCCATCTGGGTCGCTGCGCCGGTCGCGGTGACGAGGAACGTGGCGCGACCATCGGTCACGACCGTGCCCAGGTGAACCATGTTGCCACGGTCGCCAAGCAGTGCCTCGGGGTCCGCGATGACCTCGACAGTCTTCACCACGGGGACGGACTCGCCGGTCAGCGCGGACTCGTCCACCTGGAGGCGGGCGAGCGTCATCAGGCGCCCATCCGCCGGCACCCGATCGCCAGCACCCAGCAGCACCGTGTCGCCCGGGACCAACGCGGTCGAAGGAATCTCCCGCTCCTCGCCGTCTCGGCGCGCCCGCGCGACCGCGACGGCCTGCCGACGCAGCCCCTCAAGGGCGACCGCCGCTCGCCACTCGGTCGCGAAGCCGATCGCCGCATTGACCACGATCACCACGAGGATCGCGAGTGCTTCGACCTGGTCGCCAAGCAGGAATGCCAACGCGGCCGCGACCAGCAGCAGCGCGACGATCAGACTCCGGAATTGGTCGGCGAGCATGACCCACAGCGATCGCTGGTGCTTCGCCTCGAGCACATTGGGTCCGTACTGTGCCTGCCGCCGGACTACGTCCGCCGCCGCAAGGCCCGTGGCCCCATCCACCTGCAACGCCTCGGCGACCTGCGCGGCACTCAGGGTGTGCCATGGGGTCGGGGGCGAGGTCGCCCCCGAAGGCGCGGTGGATGTCATGGCTGGATTGACCCTCATGGCCACTGTGACGCTAGCCGCGGTGCAGCGGAGCACATCGTGCCGTGCGTCGCCTCCGTCGCGCCGTACCTCCCCGTCAACGGTGCCGCGGTCACGATCCGATTCCTCGAGACTGCCTTCGAGGAGTGCGGGGTACCGAGTGTATTGACGTCGGAGGCCCGGCCGCCCTTCGGGGGCGGGGACTGTCTTGGCGTCCACGACGCGGACGGCGCGACGCGGTTCGGCACCAAACTCCTCCGCGCCGGGTACTTTCCCCCATGCCCCTCACCATCCAGAGCGCCCTCGGCCCCATCACCTC